>JBBRVU010000101.1:0-14377 GCA_038246575.1 Actinomycetes bacterium
CGCACTGGTGGTGGCAGCCTTGGTGATCAATGCGCGCCGTGATGACGTCCCCGCCGAGCCCGAGCTGGTCGCCGCTGCCTGACCGGCTGCGGCGATGAGCCGGCGGGTGGCGATGAGCCGGCGGGTGGCGGTGAGCCGGCGGGTGGCGGTGGCGGCGCCCAGCGGGTCCAGCGCGGCCGCAGCGCTGCGGGCAGCCGAGCTGGGGGGCGGCGCCGTCGATGCCGCGGTGGCGGCCGTGCTCGTCGCGATGGTGTCCGAGCCCGGGATCGTCTCGCTGGCCGGCGGCGCCTTCGTCACGGTCTGGCCGACCGGCGAGCCGGCGGTCACGGTCGACGCCTACGTGGCGATGCCCGGCCTCGACCGGGAGCCCGACGCGGTGGTCGCGGCGCCTCGGTCGGTGCGCACCGACTACGGCGGTGGGGTGACGATGACCGCCGGCCACGCTTCGGTCGCGGTGCCCGGGGCGGTGGCGGGGCTGGACCTGGCAGTCTCCCGCTGGGGTTCGCTGCCGTGGCGGGAGGTGGTGGCCCCCGCTCTCGAGGCGGCGCGTGACGGCTTCATCCTGGGGTCGGCAGCCGGCTACTACCTGCCCTACGTCCGGGACAACCTGTTCGCCTGGGACCCCGAGACTGCCGCTGCCCTCTGCCACGACGACGGGTCACCGGTCGCGACCGGTGAGCGGATGGTCGTCCCCGGGCTCGCCGCCACGCTGGAGCTGCTGGCCGAAGAGGGGGCTCGCACGCTGTACGACGGTGAGCTGGCCGATCGGGTCAGCGCCGACATGCGTGATCGCGGCGGCCAGGTCACCCGTGCGGACCTCGCCTCCTACCGGCCGCTGGTGCATCCGGCGCTCGGCGTGGTGGCCGGGCAGTGGGACCTGCGGACCAATCCACCGCCGGCGATCGGGGGCACCGTGGTCGCCGCGATGATGACGCTGCTGGCGGATCCGGCCCGGGAGCCGTGGAGTCCCCAGGACGTCGCCCGGCTGGTCGAGGTCCAGCGCTGGGTCCTCGATGCCCGCCGGGACAGCCTGGACGTTGCCGACGACAGAGAGGCGGCGGCTGCAGCCCTGCTGCGTGAGGTGGGCTGGCAGGCGCCGGGATCAGCAAGCACCGTTCACGTCTCGGTGGTGGACGACCGCGGGACGAGCTGCGCGATCACCGCCTCCTCCGGCTACGGTTCCGGCGCCACGGTCCCGGGCACCGGACTGTGGCTGAACAACTGCCTGGGCGAGCTCGAGCTCAACCGCGGTGCGACGTTCCGACCCGGGACACGGCTGCGCAGCAACATGGCCCCGACGGTCGGCCGCGCCCGGGATGGCTCGGTGCTGGCCATCGGCAGCCCCGGCGCCGACCGGATCACCACGGCTCTCGTCCAGGTGCTCGCGCCGTTCGCACTGGCCGGCGCCTCACTGCAGGACGCGGTGGACCGGCCCCGGCTGCACCTGGCCCATCTCGATGACGCCGGGGCGGCGCAGCTCGAGGCCGAGAAGGATCTGCCGCTGCCGGCTTTGGACCTGCCCTCGCGTACGCATCACGCGCACTCGATGTACTTCGGCGGGGTGGCGGCCGCGCTGTGCGGCCCGGACGGGCAGCTCAGTGCCGCAGCCGACCCGAGGCGAGCGGGAGTGGCGACGACGTCGTGACGTCCGAGGTGTCGACGAACTCGACCGGCGACATCGCGGTGAGGTCCTCGGCCGGGCCTGGCCGGCCGTAGTGCCAGCCCTGGCCGTAGTCCACGCCCAGCGCCAGCAGGACGTCCGCGTCCTCGGCGGTCTCGATGCCTTCGGCCACCACAGAGGCCCCGCAGCCGTGGCCGAAGGTCACCAGTGACCCGACCAGCGTCCGCAGCACCGCATCGCGCGAGAGCCCGTCGACGATGGTCCGGTCCAGCTTGATCACGTCCGGGGCTGTCAGGACGATGTGCCGCAACGACGAGAAGCCGGCGCCGACGTCGTCGATGGCCAGCCGCATTCCTCGTGCCCGCAAGGGTGTCAGCACCTCGGTCAGCGCGGCGTAGTCCTCGACCCGGTCGTGCTCGGAGAGCTCGAGCAGGACGCGGTGCAGCGGCAGCAGGTCGAGCAGGCTGATGCACTCGGGGGTCAGCATCGTCGCGGGAGAGACGTTCATCGAGATGTAGCCGGGCACCCGGTCGAGGTGCTCGGCGGCACGCTCCAGGGCGAGGATCTCGAGCTCGTCGCCCAGTCCCACGCTGTGCGCCTCGCCGAAGCAGACGTCAGGTGCTTTCTCCCACTCGCGCGGGAACCGGCTCAACGCCTCTGCGCCGACCCGGCGAGCGCCGTCGAGGGCGACGATGGGCTGCAGCAGGACGACCGGTCCGCGCGCACGGATGAGCGGGTGCAACCTGCCCTCGATCTCCTGCCGCCGCTGTCGTTCGCGGACGTCGGGCTCGATGATCAGTGCTGCAGCGTGGGCCAGCACATCCATGAGCGCCTTGTCCCGCTTGGTCAGCGCCTTGTCCGAGGTGAGACCCGCAGCACAGAAGGTGCCGTACGGCGTGCCGTCGGCGAAGGTCACGGGCACCGAGACGTAGCTGCGGATCCGCGGCAGCCGGGCCGCGGGCAGCGTCCGGGCCTCGGGGAAGTCCTTGACGTTGGGGATCACTGCTGGCAGCCTGCCGTCCTGGATCGCCTGGCAGAACGTTGTGGCCTGCGGCTGGGTGGCGCCTTCCTGGAACAGGAAGGGCACCGAGGACTCGACCACCTCGAGGTGCTGGGTGGTGCCGTCCATCCGGGTGAGGAACGCGACGCTCAGGTTCAACGACGCCTTGGCAGTGCGCAGCAGGTCGGCGACCTGCTGCTCGGCCGTCGACCGGGGTTCCTTGCGACCGGCCATCTCCACCCATCGGCAGGTTGGGCCGTGTACTAGAGCCGCTGCTGCCTTGCTCTCGCCAGGCCCGCGACGGCGCGAACGGGCCGGTCAGCTCCAGCCGCGGCTGACCACGAAAGCCAACACGCTCAGCGCCATCAGCGCTGCCCAGATCCTGAGGTTTCGGCCGGCCCGCTCCGGCGTCAGCGGATGGATCCGGCTGCTGGGTCCGCAGGTGTGCGGGAGGGGCCCCCGGTCACTCAGCTGGTAGTCGCGCAGTGTCTCCGCGGTCCACGCGTCGCCGTCCCAGCGACGCAGCAGGTACGAGGCCGGCCCGGTGATGACGACCTCCCGCCGCCACCGGTCGCGAAGCGCCACGTTGTTCGCCAGCTCCCAGGGGTCCCAGTACCAGCCGGGCTTGCCCGGGCGCGGCGGCTCCTCGCCAGCCGGCCGAAGGGTGCTCACGTCCTCAGATGTCGGCACGTCGGCGGCGACCCCTGAGCGCCGGTTCAGGCCCGATCGGCGCGATGGTCAGACCTGCTCATGCCCGTGGTCGGCAGCGAACGCGGCCATCACGTCGGCGCGGCTGCCGTCAACGTGCAGGAACTGCTCGCCCACCACGCGCACGAGGTCGTCGACCGCATCGGCGAGCAGCGTCGCCGGTAGCTGCAGCTCGGCTCGACCAGAGGCCTGTGTCCGGGCGGCCAGCTCTCCCGCGTACGCCAGAGACGCGGACAGCGAGGCGCTGCTGTCGCCCTCCTTGAAGTAGTACGTCTCGGCGTACTGCGTGAGGTCGACCCGCACCTGCACGAGACCGGCGGCGAGATGCTCGAGCAGGGACGGTGAAATGACACTCGTCGGGCCGGCAGACTGCTCGGCCCCGCGCAGCAACGCCATCTCGATCGCGAGGACCCGTCGCCGCGACAGCGCGGGGTAGACCTGCAGCACCCAGGACACGGCGGCGGTGAGCAGACCGAACCCGACCAGTGCCTGCAACGGGACGGCGAGACGCAGCCAGCCTCCTGCGGGGACGATGTCACCCAGCCCCAACGTGGTGACGGCCACCAGCGACAGGTACAGCGCGTCGGCGAGCCCGGCATTGGCGTCCGGGTCGAGCCCGGGGCTGTAGAGGAAGCCGCCGGGCAGGTGCGGCCAGTAGATGAGGGCCCACCCGACCACGACCAGGACCGCCCAGGTGGCGATGACCGCCGCCATCGCCAGCGGCCCGGTCAGGGTGGCGGCCGGCCGGAGCCGCCGAGGAAGCTTGGACAGGCGCCAGACGGCGCCCATCACACCGCGACTGAGCCGGCCGCGGCCCCCGGGATGCCAGAGCGTGTGGAACACGTCGCGCACGAACACCACGACGAGCGCAGCACCGAGGGCTGACGCCAGCCAGGCCATCGTCGCTCCTCTGCTCGATTGGTGTCGATATCGCCATGATCGGAGTACCTCAGGCGCATGTCTCGGCCGCTGGTTGCTCCAATCACGGCGATCCCGCGATCACGGCGATTGCGCGATCACGGCGATCCCGCGACCCAGGTGGAGCGACGGTCCATGACGCGCACCCGCATCGCCGCTCCGGCACCCTCGCGCGCAAACCGGACTTGATCCGGCTGTCGGGAGAGCCCTATCGAGGTCAGGGACGACCCTTTTGGTGGAGGTGGCGGGAATCGAACCCGCGTCCTTCGGTGCGACATCAGGGCTTCTCCGGGCGCAGCCCGCGTTCGCTTTTCTCGGCCCCGGCAGTCATGCAGGCAAGCTGCCGACAGGCTCAGTCGCTGTGAGGTGTCCCACCCGGTCCCGCGACCGGACCGGGTGGTTGAGCCTTCTAGCTGATGCCAGGATCCGGGCCGAAGGCGCTCCCGGGCTGACAGACCCGCTTCTTACTTAGGCAGCAAGAGCGAAGTCGCGCTGATTGGAATCGGCGCTTATTGGTTTGCTGGGCCTGGTTCTCGAGATCATCCCAGCCATCCTCGGCCCGCTTCCCCTGATATCCCGACCGAAGTCGAGACCATTCACCCCCATATGCAGTTGTGGCTCCAGGCTACCCGAGGTGGCGGGTCAGGGCACGGTCACGACGATCTTGCCGCGTCCGTGGCCGACCTCGGAGGCGGCGTGGGCGGCGGCGGCCTCAGCGAGCGGAAAGGTCTGGGCCACCTCGATGCGCAGCACGCCCTTGTCGACCAGGCCGGACAGCTCGGCGAGCTGGTCGGGGTCGGGACGCACGAAGACGTACGCCCCGCCGAGCTCGGCCACCGCGGCCGGGTCGATGATCGAGACGATCCGCGGCGGGTCGGACACCAGCTCGCCCGAGGCGGCAAGCGCGTCGCCGCCGACGAAGTCCAGCGCGACGTCAACGCCGTCGGGGGCCATCGCACGAACCGCGTCGACCAGACCCGGCCCGTACGCGACCGGTTCGGCGCCGAGGGACCGGAGGTAGTCGTGGTTGGCCTCGCTCGCGGTGCCGATGACCCGGGCGCCGCGGTGCACCGCCAGCTGGACCGCGAAGGAGCCGACTCCCCCGGCCGCCGCGTGCACCAGCACGGTGTCGCCGGCGGTCACCTCCGCGGCGTCAAGGGACTGCAGCGCGGTCAGGCCGGTGAGCGGCAGACCGGCCGCTGCCTCGAAGCTCACGTTGGTGGGCTTGCGGGCGAGCGTGCGCACCGGCGCCGGGACCAGCTCGGCGAAGGTGCCGTGCTGGAGCTCGTCACGGCGGACGTAGCCGACGACCTCGTCCCCGACAGCGAACTCGCGGACCGCCGGGCCGACGCCCTCGACCACCCCGGCCAGGTCCCAGCCCGGGACCAGCGGGAAGTGCACGGAGAAGGCGCCGTCGAGGTGGCCCTGCCGGACCTTCCAGTCCACCGGGTTGACGCTCGCGGCCTTGACGCGCACCAGCACGATGTCGGGACCGATCTTGGGGTCGGGGAGGTCGACCAGGCGCAGGACGTCGGGCTCGCCGTACTCAGTCATCGCAATTGCCTTCATACCGGGCACAACGTGGCGGGCCGGACGGGCATTCCGGGGCCAGGAAGGGGGTAGAGAGCGCGGGATGACACCTTCGCATCCCGTGACACGCGTGATCGGCGACCGCTACGAGCTCGACCACCACCTCGGCAGTGGTGGCATGGGCACGGTCTGGCACGGCACCGACCGCATCCTCGGTCGTGAGGTCGCGGTCAAGGAGGTCCGCTTCCCGCCCGAGGTCAGCCAGCGCGAGCAGGCCGACCTGCGGGAGCGGACGATGCGCGAGGCGCGGGCCACGGCCCGGCTCAGCCACCCCAACGTCGTCACGACCTACGACGTGGTGGAGGAGGACGGGCGGCCCTACATCGTGATGGAGCTGTTGCCCTCCCGCAGCCTGAGCACGGTGCTGCGCGAGGACGGGGCGCTGCCGCCGCACCGGGTGGCCCAGCTCGGCCTCGAGCTGCTCGGCGCGCTGGAGATGTCGCACCGGCAGGGCATCGTGCACCGGGACGTGAAGCCGGGCAACGTGCTGCTCACCGACGACGGCCGGGCGGTGCTGACCGACTTCGGCATCGCCACGATGGCCGGGGACCCCGCGCTCACCTCGACCGGGGTCGTGCTCGGGTCGCCGGCCTACATGTCCCCGGAACGGGCGCGCGGGCACAAGCCCGGCCCCGAGGCCGACCTGTGGGGCCTGGGCGCGACGCTGTACGCCGCGGTCGAGGGCCGGCCGCCCTACGACACCGACAACGCGCTGAGCACGCTGACGTCGGTGATCTCCGACCCGGTCGAGCCACCGAGTGTCGGCGGTCCGCTGGCGCAAGCCATCCTCGGTCTGCTCGTCAAGGATCCTGCCGAGCGGATGACCGTCCCAGCTGCGCGCGAGCTGCTTGGTCGCGCTGCCGCCGACCGGACCGGTGCGGCGGCGCCCGTCGCCGCCGCCACAGTGGCGCTGGACCGGGCCGGACGCACGTCGGCGCTGCCGCCGGCCGGGGCGGTCGCGGCAGCGGCGCCGCCGGAGAGACCCGTCTACCGGACCGGCCCGACACCCCCAGACGAACGACGACCGAACGGCCTGCTCATCGCGGGCCTGGTCCTCGCGCTGCTCATCATCGGCGGGCTGATCGCGTTGGCTGCCTCCACCGGTAACGAGGGCTCGGGTGACCCCGCCGCCTCGAAGCCCTCGGCGACGGCATCGGGCAAGGCGTCGGGCAAGGCGTCGGGCAAGGCGTCGGACAGCGCAGCACCGACGGAGTCCGCGACGCCGTCCGAGACTCCTTCGCAGACCCCGGCCGACGGCGCCCCGGCGGGCTACACGACCTACACCGACCCGAGCGGGTTCTCGCTCGCGGTGCCCCAGGGCTGGACAGCCGCACCGAGCGACCGCAGCGCGACCGCGGTCGACATCACCGACCCGAACGGGTCGCGCTTCCTGCGCGTCGACCAGACCGACCAACCCAAGGGCGACCCGAAGAAGGACTGGGAGAAGCAGGAGAAGTCGGTGAAGAAGGACCTGCCGGAGTACAAGAAGATCCAGATCGAGTCGGTCGACTACCGCGACTACCCGGCAGCGGACTGGGAGTTCACCTTCGGCGCCGGCACCCACGTGCTCAACCGGGGATTCGTGACCAGCGACAGCCAGGCATACGCGCTCTACGCCTCCAGCCCCGAGGAGCAGTGGTCGGAGACCACGCAGATCTTCCAGGTCGCGGCCGCGACGTTCCAGCCGGCCGGTGGCTGAGGGCGAGAACGGTCAGGCGTCCTTGCCGCTTGAGCGCCGGGACAGCGCCCGCTGCATCTCCCGCTGGGACTGGCGCTCGGACAGGGCCTGCCGCTTGTCGTAGCTCTTCTTGCCGCGCGCCAACGCGATCTCGACCTTCGCCTTGCCGTTCTTGAAGTACATCGCCAGCGGGATGAGGGTCGAGCTGCCCTCCTTGGTCTTGCCGATGAGGCGCAGGATCTCACCGCGGTGCAGCAGCAGCTTGCGCTCGCGACGTGGCTCGTGGTTGGTCCAGGTCCCCTCGGTGTACTCCGGGATGTGCACCCCGGCCAGCCATGCCTCGCCGTCGCGGATGTGGGCGTAGCCGTCGGTCAGGTTGGCATGCCCGGCCCGCAACGACTTGACCTCGGTGCCGGTGAGCACCAGCCCCGCCTCGTAGACGTCGTCGATGTGATAGTCGTGGCGCGCCTTGCGGTTCTGCGCGATCACCTTGCGTCCCTCTTCCTTGGGCATCAGCCGCGCCCCGTCCCACCCACGGCGGCGACCAGGCCGCTGAGCACGTCGATTGCCCGCTCCTCGGCGATCTCGGGCGCCTCGCCCGGGGGCACCACGACGTCGGGCTCGATCCCGACGCCTTCGATGCTGCGACCCGAAGGGGTGAGGTAGCGGCCCACCGTGAGCTCGAGAGCAGAGCCGTCGGAGAGCCGCGACGGCTCCTGCACCGAGCCCTTGCCGTACGTCCGGGTCCCCACCACGACCGCGCGGTTGCGGTCCTGCAGTGCCGCGGCGACGATCTCGGCGGCGCTCGCCGTCGAGGGGTTGACCAGCACCACCAGCGGGGTTGCAGTGTTGCCGCCGGTGAACGCGTCGAAGGTCTTCGACGTCTTCCCGCGCCGTTCGTAGCTGACCACGGGGCCGCCGTCGAGGAACGCCGAGGCAACGGCGACCGCCTCGTCGAGCAGCCCCCCGGAGTTGTCCCGGAGGTCGAGGACGACACCGCCGACATGAGCGGCACTCTGGCCGGCACCGGAGTCCAGGGCGCGCTCGACGTCTCCGCCGACGCCCCGGGTGAACGCGGTGACGACGATCCTGGTGATGCCCCCCTGCAGCCGTTCGATCGTGACGTCGGGAGTGCTGAACGTCGTGCGCGTCAGGCCGAAGTTGCGCATTGCCGTGCCACGCCGGACCACCAGCTGCACCGTCGAGTGGTCGGTGCCACGCAGCAGGTCAGCCACCGACGGGACGTCGGCCTTCGAGGCATCGACACCGTTGACCGCCGCGACGACATCACCGGTCATCACCCCGGCCCGCGCGGCCGGGGACCCGGGCTGGACGCTGCCGATCTCGACACCCGGCTTGCCGCCGGAGGTGCCGCGCAGCCACAGCCCGACGCCGGAGTACCGGCCCTCCAGCGCGTCCTGGAACGACGTGTACTCGGAGCGGCCGTAGTAGGTGGACCACCGGTCGCCGAGCGTGCGCAGCATGCCCTCCACCGCGGCCCGTTCGAGGGCGTCCCGGTCGACCGGTCGGGCGGCCTTGGCCGCGATCCGGTCGGCCGCCTCGTCGATGACTCCCTGGCGCACCGGCCGTGGCTCGTCGGCTCCGACGACGCCGGTCACGACGCCGCCGACGTACGCCCCGATGACGACGGCCGCCAGCCCGGCGACGCGGAGGGGTCGTCGGGCGGAGTTCACCGCAGAAGTGTAGGTGGCGGTCGCGTCACCGGGGTGGCGCTACAGCCAACCCATCGGGTTGGTGGTCCCGCCGTTGACGTAGACCATGAAGTGCAGGTGGCAGCCGGTCGAGTAGCCGGCGCCGTACATGCCCTCAGCGCCTCCGCTGTAGCCGATGACCTCGCCACGGCTGACCCGCGAACCCGACCCGCGGGCGAAGCTGAGCAGGTGGTTGTAGCTCGTCGCGACACCGGCGCCGCGGATGGCGCCGTGGTCGATGACCAGCTGGTTGCCGTAACCCGGGACCAGCGCGGCCTGGATGACGACGCCGGCCGCCGCGGCCCGCACCGGGGTGCCGCAGTTGACGCCGAAGTCGGTGCCGTCGTGGAGCTTGTAGACGCCGGTGACCGGGTGCACCCGCATGCCGTACGGCGAGGTGATCCCCGCGTACACCGGGTAGGACAGCGCACCGCCGCCGACGCCTCCACCGCCGCCGTTGCTGCTCGTCGAGGGCCCGCCCCGCGCGGCGCGGGAGGCAGCCCGCGCCGCCGCCCGGGCCGCCGCCAGGCGAGCCTGCCGGGCTCGCTCGGCGAGGATCCGGGACAGCCGCTGGGACTCGGCCTGCATCTGGGCATAGCGGGTCTCTTCCGCCTGCTTCTCCCGCTCGACTGCGGCCACCGCGTCCGCGCGCGCCGAGATGAGGGTCTGCACCGCCTCCCGGGCCTGGATCGCCTCGGCCTGCAGACCCTGGATCTTCTCGACCAGCGCCTCCTGCTGGCGCTTCATGGCCGCGACCTGCTGGCGCTTGGCGATTAGCGTGGCGCGCTGGGCGGCCAGGTTGGCTCGCGACTCGGCCAGGCCGCCGAGGATGTTGCCCTCGGAGCGCAGGGTGTTCTGCACCAGCACCAGGCGGCTGGCGAACTCGTCGGGGCTCTGGGACTGCAGGACGACGGCCAGCTCCCCCAGCCCACCCGCCTGGTAGGAGGACCGGGCGATGCGGCCGATCAGGACCTCGTTGGCCGCGATCTCCTTGCGGGTGTCCTTGATCTCGCCACGAGCGCGTGCGACCTCGGCCCTGGCCACCGCGAGCTGCTCGCCGAGGGCACGATCCCGCGCCTGGGCGGCCAGCAGCTTTCCGTGCACCCGGGCCACCCGGGCGCGAGCCGCGGGCAGCTGGGACTCGGCTCGCTTGAGCGCGGTCCCGGCCCGGCGCAGCGAGCGGGAGGTCTCGTCCATGTCGTGCCGGAGGCTGGAGATGCCGCGGTCGACCTTGGCCTTGCGCCGGCGCTCGTCGGCCGCCTGCGCGGGCCCGAGCAGTCCGCCGACCAGCCCCATGAGCAGGAGGGGCAGGAGGACGAGGATCAGCGCTGGTCGCAGGCGCATCGCGGGGCGGGCTCCGGTCGATCGGCGGCAAGGACAGGCTGTCTATCGGGCTGCGCCCGCCGCGACTGTCGTCTCCGCGGTGATCCTTGACCTGTTCATTCCGGTCATCGTGCTCGTGGATCGGGACGAATGGGGCAGATGTGACGGGTGTGACTCAGACCCGAAGGTACTTGACCAGGGCCAGCGAGGACGCGATTGCCGCCAGCGCCACGCCGATCAGAAACACCGCGCCGGTGCTCAGCCAGACGTCGCCCCAGGTGATGAAGCGCGTGATGGGGAAGTTCGGCGCCAGGATCCGGTCGACGAGCACGGTCTTGATCAGCACGAACGAGCCGGTGGCCAGCCCGGCCCCGAGGAAGCCCGCGACAGCGCCTTCGAGGAGGAACGGAAGCTGGATCATGAAGCTGGACGCCCCGACGAGCTTCATGATCCCGGTCTCGCGGCGCCGGCTGAAGGCGGCGACCCGGATCGTGTTGACGATCAGGATCACCGACACGATGACCATCAACAGCGCCAGGCCGAAGGCGAACCACTGAACCCAGTTGAGGACCTTGAAGAATCTTTCGAGCAGGGCCTTCTGGTCCTGCACCTGCTCGACCCCCGCGCGTCCGATGAACGCGCTGGCGATGATCGGGAACTGCTCGGGGTTCTTCAGCTTGACCCGGAACGACTCGGGCAGCTGGTCCGGCGAGACGTTGTCCACGATCGCGGAGTTCTTGAACTGCTTCTTGAACCGGTCGTAGGCTTCTTGGTGGGACTCGTAGAAGATCTGGTCGACCTCCGGCATGGCGTCGAGGTCGGAGCGAATGGCCTCCCGCTGGTCCTGGGTGACCGCTCCCCCGGCGCAGGACGGGCCCTCGCTGTCCTGGCCGCAGAGAAACAGCGACACCTCGACCTTGTCGTACCAGAAGTCCTTCATCACCCCGACCTGCTGGTTGAACAGGATCGCGGTGCCGAGGAACCCGAGGGAAACCGCGGTGGTGATGACCATCGCCGCTGTCATGGTCAGGTTCCGGCGCAGGCCGATCGCGATCTCGTGGACGATGAAGCTCGCGCGCATGTGGTTCCGGTCCCTGTCTGTTCCGGCCCGGCGACGTGCCGGGTCCCTCTAGAGGTCGTACGTCCTCGGCGTTGCCTTAACTGTGTACCTCGTCCTCAGTGCGAGTAGCCGTAGACACCCCGGGACTGGTCCCGAACGATCCGGCCGGACTCCAGCTCGATCACCCGCTTGCGCATCTGGTCGACGATGTCGTCGTCGTGGGTGGCCATCACCACGGTGGTGCCGGTGCGGTTGATCCGGTCCAGCAGCCGCATGATGCCCACGCTGGTCTGGGGGTCGAGGTTCCCGGTGGGCTCGTCGGCGATGAGGATCATCGGGCGGTTGACGAACGCGCGGGCGATGGCGACCCGCTGCTGCTCGCCGCCGGAGAGCTCGTCGGGCCGCCGGCCCTCCTTGCCCTTGAGCCCGACCAGGTCGAGCACCTCGGGCACGACCTTGGCGATCTGGTGCCGGGGCCGCCCGATGACCTCGAGGGCGAAGGCCACGTTCTCCTGCACTGTCTTGTTGTTGAGCAGGCGGAAGTCCTGGAAGACGGTGCCGACCTGTCGGCGCAGCGCCGGAACCTTCCAGCTGGACAGCCGGTTGAGGTCCTTGCCTGCAACGAAAACCTTCCCGCTGGTGGCGCGCTCCTCCTTGAGGACCAGCCGCAGGAACGTCGACTTCCCGGAGCCGGACTGGCCCACCAGGAAGACGAACTCGCCCTTGTCGATGTCGACCGTGATGTCGGCGAGGGCGGGGCGGGTCTGGGTGGGGTAGCGCATCGTGACGTTCTCGAGCCGGATCACGCTCCGCAGCCTATGCCGGATCCGACCGCAGACCCGGCTTCAGCAGGGCCGCGCCCAGCAGCATCAGCGGGCCACCGAGCACGATCAGGGTGCCCGCCGGCAGCCGGCCACCGGTCGCCGCGAGGCTCCCCGGGGCCGGGGCGGTGGTCGCCCTGGATGTCGGTCGTCGGGCCGCTGGACGGCCCGACCTCCGCCGAGCGCACGGCCACTGTGTTGCGGGCCAACGCGCCACGGAACCTGTCACCACGGCCCTGCCCCTCAACGTCTCTCACCAAGGGGTCGGTCTCACCTCTAGGCTCCGCGCGCCGTCGAGGCTCCTACCGGAGCCGTCGAGGTGACCGTGGTCGGTCGCGCCTCACTGCCATCCCCGCCGATTGCCGAGCGTGCTCAACGATCTTGTCCTGTGCAGGACTTCCGATGCATCGGATCGGGAGAAACCACCCGGACGGGCTATCACGACGGCTTGTCGGCCATCCGGCGCCAGCGGATGCCGGCCTCGATGAACTCGTCGATCTCGCCGTCGAGCACGGCGGTGGTGTTGCCGGTCTCCTGCTCGGTTCGCAGGTCCTTCACCATCTGGTACGGGTGCAGCACGTAGGACCGCATCTGGTTGCCCCACGAACCGCCGCTGTCGCCCTTGAGCGCGTCCATCTCGGCCTTGTTCTCGGCCCGGCGGCGCTCGAGCAGCCGCGACTGCAGCACGCGCAGCGCCGCGGCCCGGTTCTGGATCTGGGACTTCTCGTTCTGGCACGAGACGACGATGCCGGTCGGGAGGTGGGTGATGCGCACCGCCGAGTCGGTCGTGTTCACCGACTGGCCGCCCGGGCCGGATGAGCGGAACACGTCGATGCGCAGGTCGTTCTCCGGGATCTCGATGTGGTCGGTCTGCTCGGTCACTGGCAGCACCTCGACACCGGCGAAGGACGTCTGCCGCCGGCCCTGGTTGTCGAACGGCGAGATCCGCACGAGGCGGTGCGTGCCCTGCTCGACCGACAGCGTGCCGTAGGCGTAGGGCACCTTCACCTGGAAGGTGGCCGACTTCAGACCGGCCTCCTCGGCGTAGGACGTGTCGAGCACGTCGGTGGGGTAGTTGTGCCGCTCGGCCCAGCGCAGGTACATCCGCATCAGCATCTCGGCGAAGTCCGCAGCATCGACACCGCCCGCCTCGGAGCGGATGGTCACGAGCGCCTCGCGCTGGTCGTACTCCCCCGCCAGCAACGTGCGCACCTCGAGCTCGCCGAGCGACTTGCGGATCGACCCGAGCTCGACCTGAGCCTCGGTCAGGGTGTCCGCATCGGACTCGGACTCGGCCAGCTCGAAGAGCACCACCACGTCGTCGAGGCGGCGGCGCAGTGACTGGACGCGGTTGATCTCGCCCTGCACGTAGGACAGCCGGCTGGTGACGTCCTGGGCGTGGTCCTGGTCGTCCCACAGGTCCGGCGCGGCCGCCTGCTCGTTGAGGTCCGCCAGCTCACGGCGCAGCTCATCGAGGTCAACCACCGCCTCGATGCTCAGCAGCGTCTGGTCGAGCTCCTTGAGCTCCTCGGAGACGTCGACGGCTGCCACGTCCGCTTACGGTACGCGACCCAGCGAGTCGCCCGCCCTCACTCCGCCCGGTCGCGCGGGGTGGAGATGTGGATGATCCGGTCGCCGTCCTGCAGTCGGGACACCTCCGGCTCGTCGAAGGGGTGCGGCAGGCCGCCCCGGACCACGGCGAGGACCTGGGTGGCCAGCGAGCGGGGCGAGAGACCGATCTCGTCCGGCTCGATGTCTCGTTCGACGAGGTCGAGCCCGCTCCCGAACGCGATCATGTCCTCGACGAGTGCGACGGTTGCCGGACTCCCGGTCGCCAGACCGAGCAGCCGGCCGGCGGCGGCCGAGGCGGTGATGACCGAGTCGGCACCGCTCTGCTTGAGCAGCTCGGCGTTCTCGGCCTCCCGGACCGCGGCGACGATGGTCAC
>JBBRVU010000102.1:0-14265 GCA_038246575.1 Actinomycetes bacterium
GGCCCAGCCGGTCCAGCACACCTTGATTGTGCTCGACCGAGCGCGGCGCCCACCCCGGCGCCAGTCGGTCGCCCCACCAGGCGTGCGCGAGCTCGCTGAGCTTGGCGACCGGGATGGTCGCACCGGGGGCTCGGGTCCCGAGCCAGGCGGCCACGTGCTCCTCCGACCGGAAGAGGTTCATGGTCGCTCAGGTGAATCCGATGTCGTCCCACCACTGAAGCGCCGGCACGAGGCAGTGGAAGAGGAGAGAGGTGTCGTCCGGCTGCTGCGCTCGCACCTCGACAGCGATCGGATCGCCGCAGTCCGGGCAGGTCGACTCGATGCGGCCGGGACTGTCCAGTGCCGCGCAGATCCCGAACGCGTCCCAGGCGCAGTTCGCGAACCACCACCGTTCCCCGGTCCGCACCCGGTAGTCGGTGGGCACGGCGGAGAACGGGTTGGCCATCCGGATCTGCTCGCCGGTGTCGTCCAGCACGAGGGCATGGGCCTGGTGCAGGCGCTGCCACGCACTGCGGACGTCGGACCGGCTCGCGTCGGCGCTCGAGGCCACCTCGTCCGCCGACGGGCCACGGCCGAGCTCGACGAACACGCGGTACGTCGCGTTGCGTACTGCGACGTCCTCGGTGGTCAGTGCCATGGCCGGCTCATCCGACGAGGGATCTGTCGTAGCCGAAGAAGCCGCGCTTCTTGATCAGGTCCGCGACCGCGGCGGGCACCATCGACTCCCAGACCGGGTCGTTCCCGGCGATCCGCACGAGGACGTCACGGCTGAGGATGGGCAGGTAGTCCGGCTTGAAGTTGTCCAGGTCGACGAAGCTGCCGCGGTGGGAGAGATAGTCGTAGAGCGGCTGCAGCTCGCTGCCCACTGCCACGTTGTGGATGGTGGTCACCAGTCCGTCGCGCAGCATCGGGTAGACGAACAGCCGCAGCTGGTTCTTGAACAGCCGGCCGAAGCTCTCCAGGATGCCGCCGGGCAGGTCGGCGTGGTTGGCCTCGTCGAACTGGTCGATCAGGCTGGGGACCCCCATCACCATGCCGATGCGGCCGTCGGTGCGCCAGGCGAGGTAGGCGGCCAGCCGGTGGAACGCGACGTAGTCGGAGATCAGCACGGTCATGCCGCACGCCGCGAGCAGGTCCGCCCGGGCGAGGAAGTCGCGCCGGTCGACCCTTTCCCCGCCGGCGAGCAGGTTGGCCATCGTGAGCTCGGTGAGCACCAGGATTTCACGACCGGAGACGTCAGGGTCGGCCCCGAACTTCGCGCGGGCGCAGTCGAGCATGTCGATGTTCACGACCGTCGGCGGCCGGAAGCTCCCACGCTCCACCAGGATCGCCTTCTTGCGCAGCATCTCGCTGGGCTGCAGGACCTTCCCGTCCGGACCGAACATTGCGGCGCCGCTGAGCCCGACCTGCACCAGCTTGAGTGCCATCAGCCGGTTGTCGACGGATCGGAACTCGATGCCGTCGAGCTGGATCATGTCGATCTCGATCCGACCCGTCGTGAGGCGGTCCAGCAGGCTCTCGACCAGCGCGTCGGGCTCGTGATGGTGGAAGAACGCGCCGTGCAGCAGGTTGATGCCGACGACTCCGAGGGCCTCCTGCTGCAGGGCGGCCTCCGCGTCGAGCATCCGCACGTGCAGGACGATCTGGCTGGGCTCGTCGTGCTGATGGGACTGGAACTTCACGCCCATCCAGCCGTGGCACTCGTTGCCACCCTGGTAGCTGCGAGCCACCACCGTGTCGGCGAAGGCGAAGAATGCGTTGTCGTCGCCGCGAGTCTCGTCGAGGCGCTCGATGTTGAGCTGGAACTCGTGGTCGAGCATCGCCTGCAGCCGCCCCATCGACACGTAGCGATCAGACTTGCCGTAGACCGCGTCGCTGACTGCCATGTCGTAGGCCGAGATCGACTTGGCAACCGTTCCTGCAGCCCCACCGGCGCGGAAGAACCAGCGGGCGACCTCCTGCCCGGCGCCGATCTCGGCGATCGTGCCGTACCAGCGCGGGTCCAGGTTGATCCGCAGCGCTTTCTGGAGCGTGTCGACGGCGGCGTCCACGACGAAGCCTCCTCGAGCCGTGCTCATCGATCCCGGCGGCGGAGATCGTATCGCCGGGTCGGGGTCGCGCTCCCAGGAAGACCCGACCTCATCCCGCTGGTCAAGACCACGCCATGAAGGGACAAGGTCCCTGGTAGGGCCACCGGCGCGGTGCAACCCTGGGAGGGAACCGAGCGCGTTGAACGGGCGCTGGTTGGGGGTTGGTCATGCGCGTCGAGTCGAGCCGCACCCGGGTCATGCGGTGGCTGCTCGGCCGCCCACGGCGCATCCACGTCCTGCCGGGCCGCCCGCCAGCGGGTCCGCAGGCCGGACCCGCGGCGGACCCGGCGGATCCCAGCCGTCCCGGGCGCCCGGTTCGCGCCGTCTGCTGCTCGGGTGGCGGGATCCGGTCGGCCGCCTTCACCCTCGGCGGCCTGCAGCGGCTCAGCACGCCGGCTGCGCCGGGGAGCGCGTCGTTCTACTCCGGCGTCGACCTGTTGACCGCGGTGTCGGGCGGCTCGTACATGGCGTCATCCTTCGCGATCCTGGCGTCCGACGGCACCGGAGACCTGCCGCCGTACGCGCCGGGTTCTCCGGAGGAACGCCGGCTGCGGGCCCACACCCGCTACCTCATCGAGGACCAGCGCGTCGCGGCCATCGGCGCCGTCACGATCCTCTACGGCTTGCTGCTCAACCTGATCCCGCTGCTCGCGGGCCTCTATGTGCTCGGCAAGCTGCTCGGGTGGGGCCTGCGCCACGGCGGCCTGCTCACGCTGTCCGGCGACGTTCCGCCGCAGTGGCAGCTCGGCCACGTCGGTGCGGTGACGACGACCGTTGCCGGGGTCGTCCTGCTGGGAGTGACCCTGTTCGGCGTCGAGCGGCTGCACGACGTCTACCGCGCGCCGCGCGACGCGCTCACCCGGTTCCTCGACGCGTGGACGCTGCGGGTCCTGGCGTTCGCCGCCTTCCTCGCCGTCATCCTGTTGGGCGTGCCGCTGTTCCTGCGCGCCGTCAGCACCACGGACATCAACCCCGGTGGCGTCCCGTTCGGGCAGCAGGCGAGCGGCTTCGTCGCAACGTCGCTAGCGATCGTCGGCCTGGTGAAGGGCAGCCTCGGCCGGTTCAAGGGCAAGCTGGTGACCACGACCGGGCCGAGCAAAGGCGGACTCGCCTCGTACGTGGCCAAGGCCATGCGCGCGGCGGCACCATGGGCGGGCTCCGTCGTTGCGTTGGGCCTGCTGGTCGTCGCCCTGCTCACCTGGACGTCGAGCGCGGCCTACAACGGCTTCCGGTGGCGCGAGGCCGGCTTTGCCTTGGGTGCGTTGGCGGTCCTGGCGGTGTGGCAGGTGGTCACCGATGTGAACCGCAACTCGGTGCACTCGTTCTACCGGGCCAGGCTGTCCTCCGCGTTCTTCGTCCGGCGCGACGAGACGGGGACGCGCGCCGAGCCGCGCCCGTACAGCGAGCCGATCCCGCTCGAGAGCGTTCGCGGGAAGCCGGCGCTGCTCGTCTGCGCCGCGGTGAACACCGACGAGGCAGGTCGGGTCCCCTCGGGCCGGGCCTGCGCCCCGTGGACCTTCAGCCGGGCGTACACCGGCATCACCGCCGGCACCATGTTCGGCGGGGAGCCGGGACTGCTCGATCCTGGGGCTGACTCAGGTGAGGCGCCCTACGGGATGGTCGCCACCGGCGACTACGCGCGCCGCGCCGGCCGGCGGCTGGTGACCCTGCCCGGCGCGGTCGCGGTGAGCGGCGCCGCCATCTCCCCGGTGATGGGCCGGATGACCCGGGCGCCGATCCGCATCCTGCTCGGCCTGGCCAACGTCCGGCTGGGGCTGTGGTTGCCCAACCCGCTGCAGAAGACCCCGCCACACCCGGGTGAGGGCATCTGGGCCCTGATGAAGTGGCAGGCAGGGCAACCGGGTCCGCTGGCGCTGTTGCGGGAGATGACCGGGCGCACCAGCCTCATCGGACGGTGGGTCTATGTCACCGACGGCGGCCACTACGAGAACCTCGGGCTGGTCGAGGCGTTGCGCCGGGGGGCGACCGAGATCCTGGTCTTCGATGCCAGCGGCGACGGTCCGGACTCGTGGTCGGCCTTCGGCCTGGCCATGCAGACCGCTCGGGCCGACCTCGGCGTCGAGATCGACCTGGACCCGACGCAGATGCGCCAGCCGGCCGAGGGGGCCGGTGCCCCGACGCTCGTCGCGCAAGGCACCTGCACCTATCCCAACGGGGTGCGCGCCGATCTGTGGCTGTGCAAGCTGGCGCTCCCCGAGGAGGCGTCCTGGGACGTCCTCGCCTGGGCCCAGGGCCATCCCAGCTTCCCGCACGACTCGACCGTCCAGCAGCTCTACGGTGACCGGGAGTTCGAGGCCTACCGCGCGCTGGGTGACCTGGCCGCGGCGACAGCGCTGCGGATGTACGAGCGGGGACATGCCCAGCCTCCGGGCCGGGACAGGCGCCAGGACGTCGTCCTGCCCTCGCCGACGGACGGCACGGTGGCCGACGTGTCGGCCACCAGCTCCACGACGTCCGCGGGTCCACCGCGTTCGTGAGATGGCCACGACTGTCGGGATGACGCGTGGAGTGCGAGACGTTGGCACCGTCGTGACGACATCAGCAGAGTCCGGCGGAGAGGCCATCGCCAGCCTCGAGGAGCAGCGAGAGCGGCGACTCCGCCTGGTCGCGACGTTGGAGGCGTCCTACGCGGACATGGTCGAGGCGACGCAGAGCTCCAACGCCGACGACGAGCACGATCCCGAGGGGGCGACGATCGCCTTCGAGCGCACCCAGCTGGGCGCCCAGATCGACCTCGCCCGCGCCGACCTCGGGGAGATCGAGCAGGCTCTTGTCAGGGCCCGCACCGGGCGCTACGGGATGTGTGAGCGCTGCGGGATCCCGATCGCCCCCGGCCGGCTGGAGGCGCGTCCGATGGCGACGACCTGCATCGCCTGCGCCAGCCGCTGAAGGGTTCCTAGAGACTCTTGGGCGGATCGTCGTCCGGGTCGGTGGGGTGGTCCTCCGGGCGGCTCGGGCGCGGCGGGGGTGAGGTGCGCCGGCCGAGGCCACGCAGGAAGTCCGGGTCGTCGTCGGGGGCGAGCGGGCGGCCGCCACCACCGGTCGGGGGCTGGGAGGCCAGGCCCGGGAACCAGCGCCGGTCCTTCTTGCCGCCGATCAGCCAGGCGATCGCGCCGATCCCGATGATCCAGGTCAGCACGATGAGCATCCCCCAGGCGAGCTTGGGCAGCCCCTGGACCTGCTTGTCGTCGGTCTGGACCAGGTCGACCAGGGCGTAGATCGCCAACGCGACCGGGATCAGGTACAGCACGACGCGGAGCATCCGCCCTCCTTCCGATATGCAGCCAGCGTACGGCGGGCGACGCTGCCGTGCGGGGGCGCCGCCTACAGTCCTGCGGATGCGCCTCCTGCTCTGGCACGGCTACCTGTTGGCCGGGACCGGTTCCAACGTCTACACGCGCTCGCTGGCCCGCGCGTGGAGCCGGGCGGGGCACGAGGTCGTCGTGGTCAGCCAGGAACCGCACCCGCACCGCTACGACCTGGGCGGAGCCAGGGTGGTCCGCCCGGCGCTGGAGGGACCGCTGCCCGTCTTCGTCCTCGACCGCTACGAGGACGCGCGCCCGGCGCTGCTGACCGAGATGTCGGTGGCCGACCGGGACCGGTTCGTGGAGCAGAACGCTGCCGCGTTGCGTGAGCTCGGCGGTGCCGACCTGCTCGTCACCAACCACGTCCTGCTCGGCGGCCCGGTCGGGGCCGCGGTTGCACTGCCGTACGTCGTGAAGGCGCACGGCTCCGAGCTGGAGTTCGCGATCCGCGGCAACGACGACCTGGCGAGCTGGGCGCACCGGTCGCTCGCCGGAGCCGCCGCGGTGATCGCCGGGTCCGACCATGTGGCCCGGGTGCTCGACGAGCTGGTCGAGCCCCGAGCGGGCTCGGTGCACGTCGTGCCACCGGGCGTGGACATCGACGCGCTGCGGCCGCGTCCGCGCGACGAGGCGTTCGCCGGCCTGCTCGCCACGTGCCGCGCCGACGCACCCAACCCGCCGGGTCCCGCGCACGACGAACGCGCACCGGACGACGGCAACGAGTCGCGCCTCGCGTCGTTCCTGGCCGACCCCCGGCCAACCGTGCTCTACGTCGGGAAGCTCAGCGCGGAGAAGGGGGTGGCGGTGCTGCTGGAAGCCTTGCGCACGGTGGACGCCAAGGCGGTCGTCGTCGGTTTCGGACCCGCTCGTGCCGAGCTGGAGGAGCTGGCCGGACCAGGCGTGCTGTTCACCGGCCCGATGGAGCACCGTCACCTCGCCCACCTGTGGCCGCTGTGCGACGTCGCTGTCACGCCGTCGGTGTTCCCCGAGGCGTTCGGGATGGTCGCCGCCGAGGCAGCGGCGTGCGGCTGCCCGCCGCTCGTAGCGCGGCACTCGGGCCTGGCCGAGGTGGCTGCCGGGCTGTCCGAGCACTACCCGGGCCGGCTCGCCCACCTCTCGTCATTCGAGAGCGGGTCGGCGCCCGCGCTCTCGGCCCGTCTCGCCGAGCTGCTCGCCCTCTCGCCCTCGGACCGGCGTGCCGTCAGCGAGGGAGCCCGTCGGGCCGCCGAGACGCTGTGGAGCTGGGAGTCGGTCGCGCGGCGGGTCCTGCTCGCATCCGGGTCGGCCACGGGCTAGCAGCCGGTCAGGTCCCGGTCTCCACTCCGGGTCGCCGTCGGCCGTCGCGGGTCGGCCAGCCGAAGACGGTCCGGACGCCGGGGGACCAGAGCACCGAGTCGGGCGGCCGGTCCGTCACCCCGGGGAGCCCGGCGGCGGCGACCAGAGAGTCCTCGATCTCCAGCAGGGCCGCAGTCCGCAGCGGCCAGGGTTCGTGCTGGTTGGGCACGTACGTCGAACGCCCGCCCCACCGGTTGTGCAGGCCCCATCTCGCGCTGAGGAACTGCGCGAGCGGATCGTCGTCCGCGACTCTCGTTCCGGGCCGGATGACGACGCGGGTGCTCGCCCCATGCCGGCCTGGCCAGCGCCGGGTGCTCGTGTACTCGACCGTGTCGCCGGCCGTTCGGACCCGCATCCTGGCCCAGCAGTACGGCAGCCCCAGGGCGAGGCGGGCGCCCAGGACGACGGCGAGCCGCGAGGCGTCCAGCGACCGGAACACCACACCTCGACGACCGTCGGGCCCGACGGAGTACAGCCGGACGTTCGTCTCGGCGAACGTGCCCAGCCACGGAACCGCCGGGCCACCGCCGACCCCGGCCCCGACCATCCGGAACGGGATGAGGCCCACCCATGACGACCCGTCGAAGACGTCGGGAACAGTCCCCGGCGGCAGCAGCGGCGCCACCCTCGCCGGGTCGACCCGCCAGTGCAGGAACGCCAGCTGCTCCCACCGCTGGGACATCATCAACCGGCCGCGCAACGTCGGGGCCAGGGCTGACACCGGATCGGGCACCGGGCCCGGTGCTTCCTCCGCCGCGCCGCCGTCGCTCACGCCCCATCATCCGCCCGCGCGACTCCGGCCGGTGTCACCACAGCGTGACCGTGCCGCCGTCGACGACGAGCACCTGACCGTCGCGCAGGGCGACGTGGGGGACACCCTCGGCGCGATACCGCTCGACGACGCCGTCCAGCGCCGCGGACTCGGGGTGGTCCGGCGACTGCACGTGCGGAACGAACGCATGGTCGAGCACGCCGAGCCCGTCGAACATCGGCTGTGCGCCGTAGAGAGCGGTCACCTCGTCCGGGCTGTCGCATGCCTCGAGCCCGCGCAGGCTCGGCGCCAGCACGCACGGCCCCGCGCTGTAGCCGGCGTAGACGAACGCATCGCGCCGCAGCCCGTCGAGGACGATGTCGTCCAGCCCGCTTGCGTGCATGACGTGCCGGAGGGTGAAGACGTTGCCCCCGCGCAGCCACAGCACGTCGTACGGCGCGATGACCCCGGCGAGATGACCGCACCCGTCGAAGAAGTCGCGCAGGTCGACCTCGTCCGGGCGCAGCCCGAGCCTGCCGAGGCGCTCCAGCTCGCCGGCCATCCGGATCAGCTCCGAGGGCTGGTCACCGATCCGGAACGACGAGAGGTAGAGCCGCACCCTGCGATCCTGGCACGACGGCTCCCGAGACTCCGCGTGATGGCCGGGGTCTGCGAGGGGTTAACGTCGCCCATGCCCGCGACCCACGAGACCCTCCCGCTGCCCGACGGACGAACCCTCGACGTGCTGCTCGGCGGCAACCCCGACGGGATCCCGTTGCTGGTGCACCACGGCACGCCCTCGGACGGCAGCACCTGGGCCGACTGGCATGACGACTGTGCGGCGCGGGGACTGCGGCTGGTGGCCGCGAGCCGACCGGGGTACGCCACGTCGACCCGGCACCCCGGTCGCGACGTCGCCGCAGCAGCGGCCGACGCCGCGGCACTGCTCGACCACCTCGGCCACGACGAGTTCCTCACCGCCGGCTGGTCCGGCGGCGGCCCGCACGCCCTGGCCTGCGCGGCGCTGCTGCCCGAGCGTTGCCGGGCGGCAGCGACGCTCGCCGGTGCCGCGAAGTACGGCGAGCCGGACCTGGACTTCCTTGCGGGGATGGGGCCGGAGAACGTCGAGGAGTTCGGTGCGGCGGTCTCGGGTGAGTCGTCGGTGCGGTCGTGGATGGCGGAGCACGGCGCACCGCTGCGAACCGTCACCGGCGAGCAGGTCGCCGAGGAGCTCGGGGGGCTGGTGCCCCAGGCCGACAAGGACGTGCTCCGAGGCGGCTACGCCGAGGACTTCGCTGCGACGACCCGACGCGCGCTGGCCGGCGGTTTCGACGGCTGGGTCGACGACGACCTCGCGTTCACCCGTGACTGGGGGGTCGACCTCGCGGCCATCACGGTGCCGGTCAGCGTCTGGCAGGGCGACCTCGACCTGATGGTCCCCGCCGCGCACGGCCGTTGGCTGGTCGAGAAGATCCCGACCGCGAAGGAGCGGACCGCGCCGGGTCACGGCCACCTCTCGCTCGTCACCCGGTTCCGTGCCGAGATCCTCGACGAGCTGATGACCCAGGGCGGCTACGACACCGCCAGCGTGCCGCCGAGCACCACCCCGTAGGCCAGCAGGAGCACGCCGGTCGCCTTGAGCACCGGCACCAACGCCGGACCCGTCGCTCCCCCTCGCACCGCGCGCACCGGTGCGACGGCCAACGCGGCGGTGCCGAGAGTGAGCAGTGCTAAGGGGTGGGCGACGGCGACGCCCAGCAGCGCGACGTACGCGGTCGCGACGAGCCCTGCGTACAGCCAGCGCGTGTGCCGGTCGCCGAGTCGCACGGCCAGAGTTCGCTTGCCCGTGGCGGCGTCGGTGGGCAGGTCGCGCAGGTTGTTGGCCACGAGGATCGCGCAGGCCAGTGCCCCGCACGCGACCCCGGCCAGCACCGACGACACAGTGATCGTTTCGGCCTGGACGTACGTCGTGCCGACGGTGGCGACCAGCCCGAAGAACACGAACACCGACACCTCGCCGAGGCCGCGGTAGCCGTAGGGCGACCGGCCGCCGGTGTAGAACCACGCCGCTGCCAGAGCGGCGGCGCCGACGAGCAGCAGCCACCAGGCGGTCAGCACGGCGAGGACGAGCCCTACGACGCCTGCGACGCCGAAAGCCAGCAGAGCGGCCCGCTTGACGGCGGCGGGCGCCGCGACGCCGGAGCCGACCAGCCGCAGCGGCCCGACACGTCCCGAGTCGGTGCCCCGGATCCCGTCGCTGTAGTCGTTGGCGTAGTTGACCCCGACCTGCAGGGCGAGTGCGACGACGAGCGCGCCCAGTGCCTTGCCGAGGACGAAGCCCTCGATGGCCGCCGCGGCGCCGGTGCCCGCAGCGACCGGGGCCAGCGCCGCCGGCAGGGTGCGCGGTCGGGCGCCCTGGACCCATTCGGCGGCCGTGGCCACTGCCGTACCTCCTCAGCTCGCGCGTGCGGCGACGAGGGTACGCACCGCCGCCTTGTCGGGCTTGCCGGAGTCCAGCATCGGCAGCAGGCCGACGGTCAGCACCTCGCGGGGGAGCTCGGCGGGTTCGAGCCGGGTGGCGGCGAAGGCGCGCAGCTCGTCGAGCGTCGGCGCCAGGTCCCAGCGGGTCGGCTGCACCACGGCGACCACGCGCTCCCCCCACTCCGGATCGACCGCGCCGACTACAGCACAGCCCGACACGGCCGGATGCTCGCCCAGCACGCGCTCGACGGCCGCAGCGGCGACATTGACCCCACCGCTGATGATCACGTCGTCGGCTCGGCCCAGCACGTGCAGCAGTCCGGCGTCATCGACGCGGCCGAGATCGTTGGTGACGTGCCGACCGTCGACCAGCGCGGTCGCAGTCAGGTCGGGTTGGAGCCGGTAACCCGCGAAGACCGTCGGCCCACCGATCGTGATCCGGCCGTCGACGACGTCGATGTCGACCCCGTCGAGCGCCCGGCCGTCGTGCACGACACCGCCGCAGGTCTCGGACATGCCATAGGTCGACACCAGTCGCCAGTCGCGGTCCTCGCAGCGGCGCCGCAGCTCGTCGGGCAACGCGGCTGCTCCGACGAGGATGGCGTGGAACCCGGCGAGGTCGACTTCGGCGTCGAGCAGCCGGCGCAGCTGGGTCGGGACCAGCGAGACGTAGGTCCGACGGCGTGGGTCCATCGTCGCGGCGGCGGCCGTGAACGCGTCGGTGTCGAACCCGCCGTAGATGTCGAGCACCACCGGGCGGATCCGCGCGACCAGTGACCGCACCAGCATCTGCAGGCCGCCGATGTAGGCGACCGGCAGCACGACCAGCCACTGGCCCGGGCCGCCGAGCCGCTGGTGTGCCGCCTCGGCGGCAGAGCGCAGCGCGGCTGCGGTGAGCATGGTGCCCTTCGGCTCACCGGTTGATCCGGAGGTGGCGACGACCAAAGCGACGTCGTCGCGTTCCAGCGGCAGGTCGGTCCGCATCGCGGCGAGCACGGCCTCGCGGGTGCCGCCGGTGGGCAGCGGCAGCAGCGCAGGTCCGGCACCGTCCAGTGCCGCGGCCAGCGCGGGCAGGAACGAGTCGAGCACCGCGGCACCGGTCGGCGCGGTGACGGCGTGCAGGCCGCGCGCCACTCAGAAGTACCAGGGGTAGGTCGACCAGTCCGGCTCGCGCTTCTCCAGGAACGCGTCACGTCCCTCGACGGCTTCGTCGGTCATGTAGGCGAGCCGGGTCGCCTCCCCCGCGAACACCTGCTGACCGGTCAGCCCGTCGTCTACGAGGTTGAAGGCGAACTTCAGCATCCGTTGCGCGGTCGGGCTCTTGCCGTTGATCTCGGCGGCCACCTCCAGCGCGGTCCGCTCCAGGTCGGCGTGGTCGGCGACCAGGTTCACCGCGCCCATCCGGTGCATGTCCTCGGCGGAGTAGGTGCGGCCGAGGAAGAAGATCTCGCGGGCGTGCTTCTGCCCGACCATCCGTGCGAGGTAGGCCGAGCCGTAGCCCGCGTCGAAGGATCCGACGTCGGCGTCGGTCTGCTTGAACCGCGCGTGCTCGCGGCTGGCGACGGTGAGGTCGCACACGACGTGCAGCGAGTGTCCGCCGCCGGCGGCCCAGCCGTTGACGACCGCCACCACGACCTTCGGCATGGTGCGGATCAGCCGCTGCACCTCCAGGATGTGCAGCCGGCCGCCGGCCGCCTTCACGCGGGCCCGGTCGGCCTCGCTCATGCTGTCGGCAGTCTCGCCACTGGCGTACTGGTAGCCGCTGCGGCCGCGGATGCGCTGGTCGCCGCCGGAGCAGAACGCGCGCCCGCCGTCCTTGGCCGACGGGCCGTTGCCGGTGAGCAGCACGCAGCCGACGTCGGGGGTCATCCGGGCGTGGTCGAGCACCCGGTAGAGCTCGTCGACGGTGCCGGGCCGGAACGCGTTGCGCACCTCGGGCCGGTCGAACGCGATTCGCACCGTACCCCTGGCCGGGCCCTCGACGACGGACCGGTGGTAGGTCACATCGGTCAGGTCGAACCCCTCGACCGGCAGCCAGGCGTCGGGGTCGAAGGTCTCCGACACGGGGTCGGACTGCGACGGCTGATCGGACGGTGCAGGCACGTCGGCGAGGATAGGCGCATGGTGGAGACCCGGGTCTGGTCGATCCCGATGCGGGTGCGGTTCCGCGGGATCGACGTGCGCGAGGGGATGCTGCTGCGAGGCACCGCCGGCTGGGGGGAGTTCGCGCCGTTCTGGGACTACGGCGCGGCCGAGTGCGTGCCCTGGCTGCGGGCCGCCCACGAGGCGGCTGGCATCGGCTGGCCCGATCCGGTGCGCGCGTCGGTGCCGGTGAACGTGACGGTGCCCGCCGTCGGCCCCGAGCGGGCCGCTGCCGTCGTCCGCGACTCACGCGGCTGCCGCACCGCCAAGGTCAAGGTCGCCGAGCCCGGCCAGGTCGAGGCCGATGACCTGGCCCGGGTGGAAGCCGTCCGCGACGCCCTCGGACCGGGTGGCCGGATCCGCGTCGACGCCAACGGCGCCTGGGACGTCGACACGGCTGTGCGCATGATCGGGCTGCTCGACCGGGTCGGTCTGGAGTACGTCGAGCAACCGTGCCGCACGGTGGAGGAGCTCGCCGACGTACGGCGCCGGGTGAGCGTGCCGATAGCGGCCGACGAGTCGATCCGCCGGGCCGAGGACCCGCTCCGCGTCGCCCGGCTCGGGGCCGCCGACGTCGCGGTGCTCAAGGTCTCGCCCCTGGGCGGCGTGGCGGCCTGCCTGCGGATCGCCGAGCAGATCGGGCTGCCTGTTGTGGTGTCCTCCGCGCTGGAGTCCTCGGTGGGCATCGCCGCGGGGGTGGCCCTCGCGGCGGCGCTGCCCGAGCTGCCCTACGCCTGCGGCCTCGCGACGCTGGCGCTGCTCGACGGCGACGTCACGTCGTCCCCACTGTGCGTCGTCGACGGCGAGCTGCCCGTGGTCCGCCCGGAGCCGGACCTGGTCGATGCCGTCACGGCCGACGACGCGACCGCTGCGCGCTGGCACGAGCGCCTCGCGGCCGTACAGTCCCTGGGATGAACCCGTCCACGGCACTGGCGACCGTCGTCGTCGACGAGCTGGTGCGAGGCGGCGTGCGCGAGGCCGTGCTCTGCCCCGGGTCGCGCAACGCACCGCTGTCCTTCGCGCTGCATGCCGCCGACGCCGCCGGCCGGCTGCGGCTGCACGTGCGTATCGACGAGCGCACCGCCGGCTTCCTCGCGCTCGGGCTGGCCAAGGCGTCCGGGGGTCCAGTGCCGGTCGTGACCACATCCGGGACGGCGGCGGTCAACCTGCACCCGGCCGTCGTCGAGGCCGACTGGTCGCGAGTCCGGCTGGTCGCGATCACCGCCGACCGGCCGGCCGAGCTGCGCGGCACCGGTGCCAACCAGACCATCGACCAGATCGACCTCTTCGGCCGGTCGGTGCGCTACTTCCGCGACCTGTCGGTGGACACCGAGCCGACTGTCGTCGGCTGGCGGACGATGCTGGACCACGCGCTGGTCACGGGCAGCAGCGGACCGGTGCATCTCAACATCGCGTTCCGGGAGCCACTGGTTCCCGACGGCGATCCGTTCTGGCCCGCCCCGCTGGACCCGCTGATCGAGCGGACGCCGGGGGACGGCACCCGCGACTGGGGCTACGAGCCCATCGCGACCGGGCCGCGGACCGTCGTCGTCGCGGGCGACCAGGCGCTCGCGGACGCCCGCGGGCTGGCCGAGGCCGGCGGGTGGCCGCTGCTGGCCGAGCCGAGCTCGGGCCACCGCACCGGGCCCAACGCGCTTGCCGCCTACCGACTGCTGCTGGACGGACGGGGCGACGACATCGAGCGAGTGATCGTGGCCGGCCGGCCGACGCTGTCCCGGCCGGTCACCGCGCTGCTGGCGCGCGACGACGTGGAGATCGTGCGACTGCGCGACGACCCGCGCACTCCGGCGGTGAGCGGCGTGGCCGACGAGGAGTGGCTGGTCCGCTGGCTCGACGCCGACCGGATGGCTCGAGAGTCCCTGGCCGCGGTCCTCGCCGACGAACCGGTCAGCGGCCCAGCCGTGGCCCGCACGCTGGCCGCGGCCCTGACGCCGGATGCCCTGCTGGTCGCCGGGTCGTCCAGCGCCATCCGCGACCTCGACCTCGCCGAGCCGTGGGCCGACGCTCCGCTGGTCCTCGCCAACCGGGGGGCCTCCGGCATCGACGGCACCATGTCGACTGCGGTCGGCGCCGCGTTGGCGCATCAGGCCCGGGCGGACGGCGACGAGCGCCCCGCGTA
>JBBRVU010000103.1:0-14201 GCA_038246575.1 Actinomycetes bacterium
CGCTGGCAGCTGGCCGCACGATCGCCAAGAAGACACCTGCCATGTTGGCCGAAGTCGCCGTCGCGGCTCGTGACCTCGACGGCGCCGTGGACGCCACGTTGACCACCGGCAGCACCGCCACACCTGATCGCGGTGCTCTCTACGTTGGTCAATGCGGAGGCGCGGTCAAGGAGGCATCCGGCCTTCCGGTACAGGTGCAGTTCGAGCCACCGTCAGACCTCGACGTAGTGGACCGGGTTGCCGACATGGGCATCGACTCGGTCGGAATCCACGTCGAGTCCTTCGATCCGCAGGTGCTTGCCCGGGTGGCGCCCGGCAAGGCGCGGTGGGGCATCGAGACCTACTTCACCGCCTGGGAGCGAGCTGTTGCCGCCTTCGGACCCGGCCAAGTGTCCACCTACGTGATTCTCGGAATGGGAGAGGACCAGAAGCTCACGGTCGAGGGGTGCAAGCGGGCCATCGACATGGGCGTCTACCCCTTCGTTGTCCCGTTGCGTCCGACGCCCGGCAGCCTGATGCAGGACCTCCTTCCACCGCCGAAGGAGGCCGTCGAAGCGGTCTATCGACAGATCGTGCCGTACCTCGCGCTCAGGGGCATGTCTGCCTCCGGTGTCGCGGCCGGCTGCGCGCGCTGCCAAGCGTGCTCCGGCCTTGGAGCCTTCGAAAAGGCGGAAGGAGGCAGCCGAGATGGCCGTCGTCCGCTCCCCCTCGTTGTCGGCGCCTGACGTTGCCGGCCTCATCTGCCGCCCGGTCGATGGACCGGACGAGCAGGCGACGCATCACCGCATCCGGCACGAGGTCTTCGTCGTGGAGCAGAAGCTGTTTCCGCTTGACGACCATGACGTTCATGACGCGGACGCCACCACGATCCACGTGCTGGGTCTCGACGACGACGTCTCCGCCGGCACAGTTCGGCTCTACCCGCTCAGGGACGGGATCTGGAAGGGCGACCGCCTCGCTGTGCTGCCCGACCACCGGCACAGCCTCCTCGGCGCCCGGCTGGTGCGCTACGCCGTGGCCACGGCAGGGAGCTTGGGCGGGTCTCGCATGCTGGCCCAGATCCAGCCGGGAAACGTGCGCTTCTTTCAGGCTCTCGGCTGGGCGCCGGTCGGTGACCCTGCCGACTCCCTCGGGCTGGTGCACCAGCAGATGTCGATCGCGTTGCGATGACAAGCGCCTCGTGGTCAGAGCCGCAGATTGGTCACGCCCTCCCGGCTCAGGTCATAGACGTCGACCGTCTCGTGACCCCGCCGCAGCCGCACCCTGCCGGTGTCGTCGATCACTCCGAGCGACGTAGCACGCAGGTCGCGGTCAGCGAACGCAGCCAAGCACGCGCTGACCTGCGACGGCGGGCAGGTGAGCAGGAAGGCGTAACAGGGAAAACACGCCAGCCAGTCTGCGAGAGGCACGTCAACGGGCACCGGCAGAACGTCAAGGTCGACGCTCACCCCAAGCCGTTCCGGCTCGAGCAGCATGGCCAACGAACCGACCAACCCAGCCATGCTCACATCCTTGGCAGCCACCGCAACGCCCGCTGCTGCAAGGTCGGCCAGCAGTCGAACATCGCCAGCCAGCCGAGCGCCGCGCTCGTCGAACGAGGGGAAGAACAAGAAGTCGGACCGCATGGCTCCCTCGACGCAGCAGCCCAGCACCAGCTCCTGCCCCACGGCCACGTGCCGGGCCGAGAGCACCTTGTCCGCGCGGCCGATGCCGAAGGCCGAGAGAGCCGGTTGCCCATCAGTGCGCGTGAGATGCCCCCCGACCACGGGGACGTCGTAGAGGTCGGCCGCCCAGCGCATGCCGCGCAAGATCTCGCGACTGACAGCCTCGCTGCCGACCACCGTGTCGAGCAGCGCCACCGGGCGCGCTCCCATGGCGGCCAGATCGTTGACGTTGGCCAGCACCGCGGCTACCCCTGCGCCGTAGGGATCTGCGGCGACAAAAGCCGGCAGGATGGCCTCGCCGCCGACCACCACCTCGCCGTCGCCGGCAGGCAGCACGGCACCGTCGTCGCCCGGGCCGGCGTACCAGTCCCCGGGCCCCAGCACCTCGGCGACCAGGCGGATGTCCGCCTTCGCCAGCACCCCCGGCAGCTGTCGCAGGCCCCGTGCGAGAACGTCCAACTCGGTCACCGCAGCCTCCCAAGCCTCGATCCTGGCCGGTACGGATTTCTATCATGGTGAACGCCAAGCCACACTTTCTCACGCTTCCCGAGCGGACCGCGAAGCCACGACGACGCGGCCTTACCCATGTGCTCGACAAGGGAATGCCGGCCAGTGAGCTCGACGCGCTCCTGCAGGTCTGCGGCCCGTACATCGACATCTGGAAGCTGGGCTGGGGCACCGCCTACCTGGATCCCGGCCTCAAGGACAAGCTCGCCCTGCTCGACCAGCACGACGTGCTGGCCTGCACGGGAGGGACGCTGCTCGAGGTGGCTTGGCAGCAAGACGTCGTCGACGACTACCTGCGCTGGGTCGCCACCATGGGGCTCCCCTGCGTCGAGGTGTCGTGCGGCGTGGTGGGCATGAGCCCCGCGCAGAAGCGCTCACTCATCGAGCAGGCCGCGGGCCGGTTCATCGTGTTGGGCGAGATCGGCATCAAGGATCCGTCCGTCGAGGTTGACGCGCACGCATGGGCGCAGGCCGCCGCAGCCGACCTCGCCGCAGGAGCGACGTGGGTGGTGACCGAGGGGCGAGAAAGCGGCACGGTAGGGCTCTTCGACCCGGCCGGCGAGGTGCGCGCTCACGTCGTGGAAAGGGTGGCCGCCGCGGTCAGCGTCGACTCCACCGTGTTCGAGGCACCGCGCAAGGATCAGCAGGCGTGGCTGATCCGTCGTTTCGGACCGGATGTGAACCTCGGCAACGTGCTGCCCAGCGATGTGCTGGCCGTGGAGGCCCTGCGCCTCGGGTTGCGGGCCGACACCCTGGCTGTCTCGGAGAGCCGAACGAGCGCACCATGAGCCGTTTCCCCGATCGCTACCGCGAGGTGTCGGTCGTCGACGTCGATGTCCCTCTCGAGATCGAGGCGCTGCGGACGCTGCTCACCTCTCGCCCGGTCTACCGCCGCACCCGCTACCTCGTCGCTCGGGATCGCGGATCGACCGCCTTGGTCGAGGTTCGGACGACCGTCACCGATGCGTTGTTCTTCGACGTTGCGGAAGTCCGCCTGTTGGCCGGACCCGAGGAGACCACCTATCTGCAGCGTCCGGACGTCGACACAGGTGTCCCGAGCGAGCTGGTCAAGGCCGCGCAGGACGCGCCTCGCTCGCGGTGCGTCGTCGTCGAGGGCCGTTACGGCCATGTGAGCTTCGTCCTCGACCCCGCTCCCGTCCGGCTGCACGTGCTCGACGTCGCGCCACCCTGGCCGGCCAAGCTGGTCGACCAGGTCCAGCGGGTTCTGGAGACCGCCGAGGACCTCCCTGCCGTACTACCCCTTCCACGGGTGGTCGAGCTGCCGGACCTGCTGCCAGCTGTGCCGAGCGGGCACTACCTGCTGCAGTGCCGGGGTGGCGGCATGGAGGTGCCCGGCGCCTCGGTCTCCTATCTCGACGAGGTGCCTCCTCGAGCGGACTGGACCCTGCTCGGCTGCGCCCGCTCGCGGGCCATCCACGACTTCCTCTACGGCGGCGTCGTCGACCAGATCGACACCTGCCCCCGCACGCTGGCACGCGACGTCGACGTGCCCTCCGGTGAGGTGCTGCTCATCAAGTGCTGCCTGCTCGAGGAACACATCGAGAGCGCCGATCAAACTGTCGTCGTCCCGTGGGGCTCCTCCTTCCGGCAGCTGCGCGACGGGCTCGAGGCCGCCGTCGCCCTGGCCGGGCAGCAGCGCCGGCAGCTGGGCCCGCCGACGGAGCCGGACTCGTGAGCGCCCGCATCACGGACTCGACGATGTACGGACACCTCTGGGGGTCCCCAACCGTTCGCGGCGTCTTCGAGGAGCGCGCCCGGCTTCAGTCCTGGCTCGAGGTGCTTTCCGCACTGGCCAGGGCCCAGGCCGCCGAGGGCATCGTGCCGATCGCGGCTGCCGAAGCCATCACCGCCCGGGCTCGCGTCGACCTGCTCGACCTCGAGCAGGTCGCCGAGCAGACCCGCGTCACCGGCCACTCGACCCTAGGTCTGATCCGGGCGCTGGAGCAGGTGCTGCCTGCCGAGGTGCACGAACACATCTACGTCGGTGCGACGGTGCAAGATCTCGCTGACACATGGACGTCGATGGCCCTGCGAGCCGTTCTGCGTGAGGTCTGGCGAGACCTGCACCGGGCCGAGGACCTGCTGCTCGCCCTCGCCGAGCGCCATCGTGACACCGTCCTGGCCGGACGCACCCACGGTCAGCCCGGTGCGCCGGTCACCTTCGGCTGGAAGGCGGCCGGTTGGGCCGACGAGGTGCGCCGCCACCTCCACCGGCTGCGCGAGGGCGCGCCGCGCTGGCTCGTCGGCCAGCTCGGCGGCGGCGTGGGCACCCTCGCTTCCCTGGGCCCGGCGGGCCTGAATGTGCGCCAGCGTTTCTGCGCCGAGCTCGGTCTGGGCGACCCCGGCATCTCCTGGCTAGCAGCCCGCGACCGGGTCGCCGAGGTAGGTGGCGTGCTGGCGATGGTGACCGGGACCCTGGCGCGTATCGGCGGCGAGGTCTACGAGCTGCAACGCCCGGAGATCGGCGAACTGCGCGAACCAGCACGGGCCGAACAGGTCGGCAGCATCACCATGCCGCACAAGCGCAACCCCGAACGCAGCGAGCATCTCGACACTCTGGCTCGCCTCGTCCGGGCCAGCTCCGGCGTGCTGCTCGAGGGCATGGTCGGCCAGCACGAACGCGACGGCCGCAGCTGGAAGGCCGAGTGGGTCGCGCTGCCCGAAGTGTGTCTGCTCACGTCCAGCGCGCTGCTGGTCGCGGTCGACCTGTTAGAAGGCCTAGAAGTCGATCGGGCGGCGATGCTGGCCAACCTCGACGGCTACACCGCCAGTGAACACGCGTTGGCGCTGCTCACCCCCCGGCTGGGTCATCACGCTGCGCGGGCCGCCCTTCAGACCGCCCTGTCCGAGGGGCGTGCGACCGGAGCGCTGATGGACGTGGCGCTGCGGAGGGCCGGGCTTCTGACCGACGCCGAGATCGCGCTGCTCATACCCGACACCGGCTCGGCCGGGGCGATGGTCGACCTCGTGGTCGCGCGCGGTCGGGCCGCTCGAGCTGAGGAGGTGCTCCCGTGGCCGTGACCGCACCGGCCCGCACCAGCCTCGCTGTGCTGCCGACCCCGCTGGTGACTGCTCCGCGGCTGGCGCACGCCCTGGGGCTCACCGAACCACTGCTGGTCAAGCGCGACGACCTGACGGGGTTTGCGGTAGCAGGCAACAAGGCCCGCCAGCTCGAGCTGCTCCTCGCCGAGGCCGCCGAACAGGACGCCGACATCCTGGTCACCGGCGGCGGCACCGGCTCGAACTTCATCGCGGCGGCGGCCGCCGCGGCGTCGTACGCCGGTATGGGTTGCGTCCTCGTTCTCGCCGGAGCTGCCGTCCACCGCACGCAGCACCCCAACCTTGCGGCGGCGACAGCGTGGGGAGCCCTGACGCTCTGGACGGGAAACGCCGACCGCTCTTCGGTCGACGACATGATCCCGGCGGTGGCGGCGCAGCTGGCCCAGGAGGGTGCCCGGCCCTACATCATGCCGCGCGGCGGGGCCAGCGCGACCGGGGCGCTCGGATACCGATTGGCCGTCGACGAGCTCGTCGGTCAGCTCAGGGGCCGCACGCCGACCATTGTCGTCGCTGTCGGAGCAGGTGGCACCCTCGCCGGCCTGGTGGCCGGCATCGTCGCTTGCGGCAGACCGTTCCGGGTCGTCGGGGCCAGCGTCAGCCGACCGCCCGAGGAGGTCGCAAGCCGAGTGCTCGCACTGGCTCGTGAGGTCGCGCGGCGGCGTGGCGAGGATGAACCGCTACCACCCGACGTGGAGCTGGTCGACGCCCGAGGTCCGGGGCACGGACTCGCCTCTCCCGCCGGTGACGCGGCCGCCGCACTCGCCTTGCGTCACGCCGGTCTGGTGCTCGACCCCGTGTACACGGCCAAAGCGTTGGCGGTGCTGCCTGCTGCGGTGGGCGACGGTTCCGCCCTCTTCTGGCACACGGGCGGCCTGCTCGACGCGCTCGCCACGCTGATGGGGCCGCTATGAGCACCGGGCACCGGCTCGGGCCGCCGATGGACGGGCCTGCCCCCGAGCTCATCAACTCAGGCTTCTATCTGGAGAACGCGGACGCGCCGCTGCTGCACGCCGGCCTCAACCAGGCCGACCTTGCGCACGTGCTGGACCTGCGCCTGCGCGGCATCATCCCCGAGGGGTCCGCGCGCCGTTTGCTGCGCCTGCTGCTCGAGACCGTCGCCACGCCGGCTGAGGACTTTCCCTATGACCCCTCCTTCGGTGAGCCCTACAACAGCCGTGAACGGTTCTTCACCCAGCGCATCGGCGACGATGCAGGTTGGTTGCATGCCGGCCGGCCACGACGCGAGGCCGTGCGCATCGCTCTCCGGTTGTACCTGCGCGGCCAACTGGTCGACCTCATGGAGTCTGCGGCGGTACTGGCGGACACCGTCGCCAGCACCGCCGCGGCGCACAGCCGCAGCTGGCTTCCCGACCAGACCTACCTCCAACACGCGCAACCGTCGACCTTCGGTCACTACCTGCTCTCGTTCGCCTACCCCGTGCTGCGCGATGGGCGTCGGCTCGTCGACGCACTGACGTGGACCAACACCAGTCCCGGAGGCGCGGGCTGCGTCAACGGCAGCCGGCTGCTGGACGACCGTGACCCGATCGCGCGCATGCTCGGCTTCCAAGGCGTGATCGAGCACACTCGCGACGCGATGTGGCAGACCGACGGCCTGGTCGACATGCTGGCCGCAGCGGCGAGCCTGGTCGGCACGCAGAGCAAGCTCGGCGAGGACCTGGAGATCTGGGCTAGCAGCGAGTTCGACTACGTGACACTTGCCGACGGCTTCAGCCGGGCCAGCGTCCTGATGCCGCAGAAGCGCAACCCCTATGCACTATCGATCATCCGAGGCGCGTCCGGGACCCTGGTCGGCCGGCTGACCGGGTTCCTCGCCGTCATCAAGAGCCCGTCCGCACGCAGCGACAACCTCATCTACGCCTACGGTGAGGTGCCCCGCGCACTGGACCTGGCAATACGCACGACACGGTTGACCGAGGGCGTCGTGCGAACGCTGCTGGTCAACACCTCTCGGATGTGGGCCACGTTGGAGGCCGGCTTCTGCCAAGCCACTGATCTCGCCGAGTACGTGATGCTTACCTGTGGCCTGGACTACCGCACCGCCTACCAGGTCGTGGGCGTCGCGGTCCGCACCGCGCACGACGCGGGTCTGCGCGGGATCGACATGGACGGCCAGATGCTCGATGCGGCCGCCCAGCAGTACGCCGGACACACTCTGGGCCTCGCAGGAACGGATCTGTCCGAGGTCCTCGACCCGCGGCGCATAGTTGCGACCCGGACGGCTATCGGCGGCGCGGCCCCCAAGGTGGTCGAGGCAATGGCCGCCTCCTGCTCGGAGCAGGCCGCCCAGCTGTTGGACGCGGCGAGATCCAGACGGGCCGGCTTCGCCAAGGCTGAACAGGAACTGCTCGACATCGCGACAGAGTTCGCCGCGGGCTCCCGACACGCTGGCTCGGAACAGGAGGAATCACATGACTAGCAAGACCATCGAGCTACCCGACCAGGTCGGTGTCGTCAACGTCGGCCTGCCGCTGTTCGCTGACGCCGTCGCCGACCAGGGACGTCCGGCGGTGCAGGTGGACTGGCGGATCCCGGGCGGCGGCGACCCGATAGTCATCGCGGCCCTGCGTCGGCTCAGCGGTCCGCTCACCCGACAGGTGGACGCGGCCAACACGGAGGCGGTCCGCCGGCTGGACACAGGCGTTCCGATGCTCGTTGGAGTCCGGCGCGCGGAAGAAGTGGTGCCACAGCTCGCCGGCCGCGCCCTGCTGCACGCCGGCCCGCCGATCGAGCTCGATCAGGTGTGCGACCCGCTGCGTCGATCGATGCGAGCCACGGTGGTTGCGGAGGGTTGGTCCCGCACGGTCGAGCAGGCCGATGCGCTGCTGGAGTCGGGTGACGTCACCCTGCTCCCCGCCAACGAGGTGGGGGTGGTCGTGCCCATGGCCAGCGTCGTCGGCCCGACGACACCCGTCTGGGTCATCGAGCTGGACGCAGAGGGCGACCGGCTCACTGGGTTCGCGCCCGTCGGTCAAGGATCCCCAGACGTCGCCTGGTTCGGCCGCGACTCCTCCGGTGCCCTCGAACGTCTGCAATTGCTGCGTGAGGCGGTCGCGCCGGTCATGTCGGGTGCGTTGGCCGACAGCGGGCCAGTAGACGTGCTCTCGTTGGCCGCGCAAGGCGTCGCGATGGGCGACGACGTGCACGTCCGAACCCAGGCAGCGACCAACCTCCTGCTGCGCCACCTGCTGCCCTCGCTGATGGGCAGCACCCACCCGAGGAAGGTTGAGGTAGCTCGATATCTCTCCGACAACTATCTCCTGTTCCTCACGCTGGCCATGGCGTCGGCACGCACCCTCACGGCCTGGGCAGCACAGGTGGAAGGGTCCTCGGTGGTCACCACGATGGCCCGCAACGGGACACAGTTCGCGGTGAAGCTGTCCGGGCACCGGGAGTGGTTCCTCGCACCAGCCCCAACGATCGAGCGGGCGCTCTATCACCCCGGCCGCAGCGCCGCCGACGGCGCCAAGGACATCGGCGACAGCGCGGTTCTCGAACTGGTCGGGCTCGGCGGTGCCGCCGCGGCCGGTTCGCCCGCCGTCGGCCAGATCGTCGGCGGCATGGACAAGGCGAGCGCGTTGACGGTCGAGCTTGACCAGGTCTGCGTCAGCCGGTCGACCCGCTTCACGCTGCCCACCTACGGCGGTCGCGGCACCCCGCTTGGCATCGACGTGCGCAAGGTCGTCGAGTTCGGCATCACGCCCAAGGTCACCACGGGCATCCTGCACGTCAGCGACGGCAGTGGTCAGATCGGCGCCGGCGTCGCGGAGGCACCGCTCGGGTGCTTTCGTGACGCGATGTTCGACCTCGACGCCCGGTTGGGCCGCTGACTCAGCTGCTCGGGGGCGCCAGCGTCACCGTGATGGGCGCCGCGTGCGCGAGGGTGTTGGAGATGTAGCACACGCGGCGGGCGGGCTCGAGCAGCGGAGTCAACCGGCCGACGTCGAGGCTGGTGGACACTGCCAGCTCGAGAGCCGCGAACTTCAGCCCCTGGTAGGTCCCGGTGGCCGTCACCTCCAGATCGGGCAGCTCGAAGCCCCGCTTACGGGCGGCCCAGGCCAGCGCCAGGGCATAGCAGGACGACAGCGAAGCAAGCAGCAGGTCCGTGGGCATGGGTCCGAGACCGGTGCCGCCGGCGCTCGTCGGCTCGTCGACGACCAGCGCGAAGCTCCCGGCTTGCACGTCGCAGCGCCAGCCCCCGCGCCAGACGGCGACCGCGGTGTTGACGCCATCGCGTTCAGCAGCGGCCGTGTTGGTCCCCTCCTCGTGGGCATCTTCGCAATCGTGACTTGCTGGTCCACCGCGACGCGGTGGGACGGTCCGCTCTCAGCGCGCGGACCGTCCCAGGGGGCTAGGGCGAGGTCAGACTGTCCACGTCTGCATGACCAAGGCGCCCTCGCGCCGTGCAGTCAGCGTCGCATCGAGCACGTCGAGGGGATTGATCGGCTTAACGCCCTCCATCATGTCGATCTCGCGCATGCCGTAGAGAGCGGCGGCGGAGAAGCGACAGGCATAGACGTGGCCGCCTTCATCCATGAAGGTCTGTAGCTGCTTGTTGTAGCCGAGCGCGCCGGGGAACGCTTCGTCACCAACCTTCGGATACCCACGTGCGGCGGAGGCCATCAGAGATCCGGGGCCGAACAGGACGAGGCTGGTGTCGAAGCCCTTCCTGTTCAGCCGGGTCATCGTCAGCATGTTCACCAGGCCGACAGAGCCCTCGAAGGGCACTGTGTGCATGAAGACGTAGGCCTTGTCGCCGGGCTCGGCTTGGATGTCCTCGAAGACCTTGTCCTCGAAGTCGACGATCGCGTCGCCCTTCTTGACCCTCTCGCCCACGATCTTTGCCATGTTCGCACTCCCTCTTCCGGTGTCGTGTTGCGTGTTGCTGGGGCCGCCCGGACTGGGCTTTCCCAATGATCAGATAGCCGGGCCTCCAGAGGGCGTTCGCCTGGTCCACTTCTGACGATGGCTTCCCGGCATGCGCATCATCATCTTCGCCCGGAACTTCCACGGCAGCCTGTGGTAGATCGGGGCGTAGACCCTCTGCCAGAAGATGTCGACCCCGGCGGGGCGTCTCGGTGGAGTGACTCCGTAACGCTTGGCGACGACTTTCTGAGCTGCCGTCAGCAACTGCTCCTCCGACACCCTGCGCACCCACCGGGTGAATGCCATGTCACATCTCCAGCCGAGCCAGGGCGTTCTGGGCCGCCAATGCGATCGGCTCGTTGAGAGCTCCGATCGGGGGCGAGTAGACGTTCTCCATCGTCGCCAAGTCACGCAACGTAATACCGGTGCGCACAGCCATCGCCAGGAAGTCAGCGCGTTCCTTGATGCCCTCACCGCCCACCATCTGTGCCCCGATCAAGCGCAGCGTGCCGGGCTCGCCCAGCAACTTGACCTTGATCGGTTGCATGTCCGGGTAGTAGCGAGCGCGGGAGATGCCCTGGGCCACACCCATCACGAAGGGGATGCCAAGGGCCGTGGCGAGAGTCTCGCTGAACGAAACTCCGCCGATCATCCATTTGCCTGCGACGAGGCCCCAGGGGACGTAGACCGGTTGGTAGGCCCGCGTTCCTCCGGCTGCGTTGACACCGGCGACCTTTCCCTGGCTGTAGGCGTGGCTGCCGGAAAGGCCCTGGATCGGGACGTTGGAGACGCCGTGCGGCACCTCGATGCAGTCGCCGGCGGCCCAGACGTGCTCGACAGAGGTCGCCATCGACTCGTCGACGACGAACCCGCCGGCCGTGCCGACGGCAAGTCCCGCTGCGACGCCGAGTTCGGTGTCGGGTTCTTTGTGTGTCGAGACGACGACGAGCTGACACGGGATCTCGCCCTCAGATGTCTGCACTGCGCGGACCGCACCGTCCGCGTCGCCAAGGATTGCCTCGAGCTTGGTGTTGAAGTGCAGCTTCGCACCCATCTCCACCCAGGAGTCCTGGACCAGCGAGACGATGTCAGGGTCGGTCGCCATGGACAGCGCCCACGGGCTCGGATCGACCAGATGGGTCTCGATGCCGCGATGGCACAAGGCAGTGACCATCTCGAGGCCGAGCGGGCCGGCCTCGAGCACGACCGCGCTCTCGACGCTGTCGAGGGTCTTGTCCCGCTCCATCGCCTCCCGGATGTTCTTCATGTAGTAGATGCCGGTGAGGTCCGCACCAGGCACGTCCGGCCGGCGATAGTTCCACCCGCTCGCCACGACCAACGAGTCATAAGGAACGAGTTGGCCGCCAACCGTGACTGTCTTGGCCGCGGTGTCGTAGGCGCTCACGCGCGTCTCGTAGCGGATGTCTATGCCTTGATCGACGTACTGCTGCTTGGTGCCGAGGAAGAGCCGCTCGAAGTCAGGGATCTCCAGTCCGTGCACGTACGGGATCCCGCACGGGCTGTAAGCGGCGTCCTGGTACTCGGTGTAGACGATGACCTCGGCACCGGGGTCGGTGCCCTTGGCCGCACCGGCGGCGCCGATTCCGCCTGCGCCCCCACCCACCACCACAATCCGCCGCGGCATGAGGATCCTTTCATCGACGAGGCACTCCGAAGATCAATCGTTGACCATAAGGTACGGGTCATCCACTATGTTGTACAGATTGTCGTCTGACGTCAAGGGCAGGCAGGTCGAGTTCCCCAGCGGCAGAATGGTGGTTGAGGATGTGCACGATGCCATTGCCAACAACCCGCCGGCCCCGCAGTCATCGAGGAGACCTGGCCACATGACCGATGACGTCAACACCATCGTCTCGGGGATCGGCCCAAAGGTCAGACGACTCCGCAAGGAGGCCGGACTCTCGCTGGCGCAGCTTGCAGAGATCAGCCGAGTGTCTGCCGCTGCGATCCACAAGATCGAGCAGAGCGGGATGACACCTACCATCACCACGTTGCTCAAGGTCGCTGGTGCGCTCGGTCGCCCGATCAGCTTCTTCGTCGACGAGGAAGAGGTGTCGGCAGACCCGACGGCCTACACCCCTGCGGCGGAGCAACGGCGGATCCTCACATCCCATACCGGCATCGACCTCGCGGGCATCTCCGGTCCCTATGGCCGCTTCCTGCTTGCCGGGGCCAGAGCCACGGTCGTCGCGGGCGCCAGCAGCGGCGACACCCCCCTCGAGCACCCCGGTGAGGAGCTGGTGTACGTGCTCGACGGGCAGTTGGAGTTCGAGGTCAATGCCCGCACTATCCGGCTGAGCAGCGGCGACGCCCTGCACTTCCGCACCGTGCAGCCGCATGCATGGCGAAACCCCGGCAAGCGTGATGCCGTCGCGCTGTGGATGGCCCTGCGGCCCCAGTAGCCCGGGTCAGGTGAGCGTGCCGGGGAGACGTTTCCTATACGAGATAAGTGTCTTGCATCCGACACGTCCCAGGGGTAGCGTCGGAGGATGACCTCACAGTTGATCAACGACGCGCACCGGCACATCGGCGTACTACCTGCTTTCCCTTTCTACGGAGGCCCGCCGACGCACCCTGACATCCTGGCCCGAGGAACCGTGGCCGAGTTGATCGCAGACCTCGACGCGGAGGGAACCGAACGCGCCTTGGTCCTGCCCAACTACGGCGTGCCGCAGGCAGATGTCTCGTTCTCATTCAACGAACTGGTCCTCGAGGCGGCAGCGGCCGACGACCGCATCCGGTGCGGTCTGTGGGTGTCGCCACGACCCCAGGACGCGGAGCTCAACGCCGCTGCGCTCGCCCTCGTCACCGAACCCGGAGTGGTGGCACTGAAGACCAGCTTCCTGCTCGGCGGCCGACCCGACGACCCTGAGTGCGAGCCACAGATCGACCAGATCTTCGCGACCGCACGCACACACAATCTCGTGGTCCATGTCCACACCTCGGCGGGAGCCGCATCCGACATCGACCAGGTCGGACAGCTGGTGGACAAGTACGGCGACGACGTCAAGATCCACCTGGTCCACATGGGTGGCGGGGTGAGCGGTCACATCAAGCTCATCAGCCAGCGGTTCTTCGACTGGATCGAGGCCGGCAAGCAGGTCTACACCGACACCAGCTGGGCGATCGGGTTCGCTCCTCGCTGGCTGGCCAGCGAGATCGAGCGGCGCGGCATCGGCCAGGACCGGGTCCTATTCGCGAGCGACGAGCCCTGGGGCGACTACGCGGGCGAGCTGGCCCGGATGCGTGCCGCGACGGGCGACGGGCAGCTTGAGAACCTGATGTTGCGCGACAACTATGCCGCCCTCTACGACAGGCCCTAGGCCACCCAACCGAGGAGCTGCTGTGCCCCGCCCGCCGCTACCGCCGTTCACCGCTGAGACCGCGCGCGCAAAGGTGCAAGGGGCCGAGGATGCCTGGAACACCCGCGACGCCGAACGTGTCGCTCTCGCCTACACCGAGAACTCGCTCTGGCGCAACCGCGACCGGTTCGTCACCGGCCGCGCGGAGATCGTAGCGTTCTTGCGACAGAAGTGGGAGCGCGAGCTCGACTACGCGCTGCGCAAAGAACTGTGGGCCCACACCGGGAACCGCATCGCGGTCCGGTTCCAGTACGAGAGCCACGACGCCGCAGGGCAGTGGTGGCGGAGCTACGGCAACGAGCTGTGGGAATTCAACGAGGAGGGCCTGATGCACCGGCGAGAAGCCAGCATCAACGACCTGTCCATCGACGAGACAGCCCGTCGCATCCACGGCCCGCGTCCCGAGGCCGAGCGCGGTATTGCCCTCCCTCTTGCCTAGTTGCCTCTGGTGGCCGATGCCCAGGGGGTTGTCTCACCGCGGTGATCGCGCATGGGCACGACGCACTCCATAGATGCTGTTTGAAGAGAGCTCGAGCTCGGCCGGCTCCGCCGTCCGAGTGCTGCAGCGTTGGGGAGGCAGTGGCAGGTCGTGTCACGAAAGGCCGAGGGCCGGCTCACGAGCAGACATGCACACGCGGCCGTCTCTGGATCCTGGGCTGTTGCAACAGTCCCGCGTCGA
>JBBRVU010000104.1:0-14186 GCA_038246575.1 Actinomycetes bacterium
GGCCTGCCCCCCCTTATACACTCCGCCCGCGCCCGCGGTGCGCCCCCCCCCCCCGCGGCCGGCGGCGGGCCCCCCCCCTCGACCGGGAGACCTGCCGCGACGGTGATCCGATCCACTGCACATCGCGACATGAGGGGGACGACCATGACGATGACCCGACGGGACGCTATGCGGCTCGGCGCCGCTGGAGCAGCCGGCCTGGCTGGCCTCTCGCTCGCGGGGCCGGCCCGTGCGGACCTCGACGACCCCCCTTCGACCATCGGTTCGAGCCTGGCGCCGAAGCACACGCCCCGCCCCTACGCTGCGTTGTTCCGCCGCCCACCGATCCTGCTCCCGTACGCTCGTGGTGAGGACGAGCAAGGTCGCTACGCCAAGTACGAGCTCACCCAACAGCTCGGCGCCCAGCTGATCGTGCCTGGCCTGGCAACCCTCGTCGCCGGTTACAACGGCATCTTCCCGGGTCCGACCATCAACGCGACCCAGGGCGAGCGCGTCGAGATCCGTCAGCGCAACGGCCTGCACGCCAGCCCCGTGCACGGCGGGAGGTTCTCCACCTCGACGCACCTGCACGGTTCGGCCTCCCTGCCTCAGTACGACGGCTACGCCAGCGACCTGACTCCCCCCGGACACCAGAAGAACTACCGCTACCCCAACTGGCAGCAGGCGCGGACGCTTTGGTACCACGACCACAACGTGATGGTCACCGCCCAGAACGTGTACTCCGGCCTCGCCGGCCTCTATCCGATCTCGGATGCATACGAGCGAGCGCAGCTGCCGCAGGGTGAGTTCGACGTGCCACTGGTCATCTCGGACGCGTTGTTCAACGCGGACGGGTCGCTGAACTACGTCGACAACTTGCGCAAGGGTCTCTGGGGCGACGTCGTGCTGGTCAACGGCGTCCCCTGGCCGACCATGAAGGTCAAGCCGCGCGTCTACCGCTTCCGGACTCTCGTCGCCGCTGTCACTCGGTCCTTCCGGCCGATCCTGAGCACCGGAGAGCCTCTGTACGTCGTAGCCACGGACGCCGGCATGGTCCCTGACGTCCAGGCCGTCTCGTCCTTCCGGACGGGGTCGGCCGAGCGGTACGAGGTGCTCATCGACTTCCGCAAGTACCGCCCCGGACAGGTCATCGAGCTGCGCAACCTGAGCAACAAGAACAACGAGAACTTCGCCGACACGGACAAGATCATGCGGTTCGTGGTTGTCGAGGACAGCGGTCAGCCGGACACGTACGTGATCCCGGACCACCTGGACCGGGGACCGGAGCCCTATGCCGACCTCGGGGCCCTGGAAGTGACCCAGCTGGAGGAGAGCCAGGCGACAGCCGTGCGGCGGATCCGGGTCCAACGCAACTCCGGGTTGTGGACGCTCAACGGAGAGACGTGGGAACAGGTCATCCGCAGCGGTTACCAGCGGTCGTTCGCCGATCCGCGCAAGAACGCGGTGGAGCTTTGGGAGCTGGAGAATCTCTCCGGCGGGTGGTTCCATCCACTGCACGTCCACCTCACCGACGGGAAGATCATCGGCCGAAACACCACGCCTGACGGCAAGCCCTTCGCGTGGGAACGCGGACCCAAGGATGTCTTCTACCTCGGCGAGGCGGAGACGGTGCGGGTGCTCATGCAGTTCAACCTCGGTCCGAGGAACGCCGGCGGTCGCTACATGGTCCACTGCCACAACCTGGTGCACGAGGACCACGACATGATGATGCAGTTCAACGTCGGGCCGGTGCCGGACGACATCAACCATCCGGTCAGCGGGGCGCCTCCGGTCTTCGACCTGCTGCCTTACACGCAGCCTCGTTACGCTCCCAGCCACCCGCTGGGCACCTGATGCGCCGAGCGGCGGCCCTGGCCGTCGTCCTGCTCATCGCAGGGTGCAGCTCGGCTGCCGGTCCGCCGGCGACCTACCGACCGTCGGAGGCACCGGCGGTGGCGACCGTCAGCGACGTCGGGAACGAACGACCCGACGTCTCCTATGACGGGCTCATGGTCCGTCGCCGGGTGGCAGTCGCCTTCCACCTCCATCGTGATGCCAGCGCGTCGGTTGTTCGCCGGGCCGTGCATCGGGCGGCGGACGAAACCGGATGGGACGTGCGCGACGTACCGCCGGGGGTGCTCGACGCCACGTTGCTCGAGCACCTGGTGCCCGAGGTTGTCATCCTCTTCCCGCAGAACGCGACGACGATCGACGCCGACCGGGTCCTGCGGTCGGAGAGCATACGGAGCGTCGATCACACACATACCGAGGAGGTGCTCGTGCACGACCTGAGGATCTCGGCCCGGACCGAGCGTCCGCGAGCGGCACGACGGGCGGTCGACCGGGAGGGCATCCTGACCGATCTGTTCGGCCGCTACGCGACAAGCCTCCGCCCCCACGGCATCGACGTGCTCTACACCGGCCCGCTGCTCGGCAACGAGCTCGTCGAGGACGCCGTGGAAACTGTGCGGCGCGCGGCGGGAAGCGCGGCGTCCGTCGGGCCCCGGACCGACCGGGGTGCCGGTGTCGACATGTCCAAGGAGCCCCGGCCCGATCCCGTTCCCGAGGTCATCCCGACTCACTCGTCGCACTGAGACGGCTCAGGGCTCAGCCCTGGCGACGCCCCAGCAGACCGCCCACAACTGCCCCGGCCAGCGCAGCCACCGCACCGACCACAACGCCCCACAGGAAGTCCTCCCGGCCGAACGGGCTGCCTTCGGCCGCGGACGGCGCCGTGAAGACTCCCGGTGCGACGGCGGGTGCCGCGGCCACCCCGGCGACCTCGTGGCGAGGCGCCGGGACTGTCGGTGCCTTTCCGGTGAGCACGTCGTCGACCGCGCGGAAGAACTCCCCAGCGGTCTTCTTCGCGACCCCGGTGAGCAGCCGCTGCCCGACGCCGCCGATCACGCCGCCGACCGTGGCGTCGGCCGCGTAGTCGAGAAGTGTCCCGCCGTCACCGGCATCGGCCAGTGTGACGCGCACGTCGGCGCTGACCGTGCCGGGGGCACCCGCCCCGGAGGCGCGCAGCGTGAAGGCTCCCGGCTCGTCCTTGTCCGTGAGTGACACGTCACCCTGGTAGGTGCCCTTGATCGAGGCGACCCCAGCGCTGACGGTCATCCGATAGACGTCGGGCCCGGTCTCCTCCAGCTGCGAGCAGCCCGGGATCGTGCGCACCAGGACTGCCGGGTCGTTGAGCGCTGCCCAGACCTTCTCCCGCGGCGCGTGCAGCGTGGCGGATCCGTTGACCTTCACTGGTTCTCCTCTCGGCCCGCGCGCGGTCGTGACCGCAACGACGGGATCTCACCGGCTCGGTGCTGGGCGCGAAGATGGAACAGCTCGCTGGGCGAGATCGGCATGGACCGGATCGGGAAGCCCTCGGCATCCTCGATCGCGGCGGCGAACACCGCCGCCGAGGGGATGACTCCGGCCTCCCCCGCACCCTTGATGCCCAGCGGGTTCAGCGGCGACCGGGTCTCCAGGTGGTCGATCTCGATGTGCGGGACCTCGCTGGCGTAGGGCATCAGGAAGTCCATGAATGACGCGTTGAGCAGCTGTCCGTTCTCGTGGTAGACCATCCGCTCGTACAGTGCTCCGCCCACCCCTTGCGCGACGCCGCCGTGCACCTGGCCCTCGACGATCATCGGGTTGATCAGCGGTCCGCAGTCGTGGACCACGCAGTAGCGCAGGATGCGGATCTCGGCAGTGTCCGGGTCGGTCTCGACGACGGCCACGTGCATCCCGTTGGCGAAGGTCGACCGGATGGGCGAGTAGTAGTCGGTGCCCTCGAGCCCGGGCTCGTCCTGCTCGGCCACCGGCGGCCCGGCCGCGTCGCCCACCGCGAACTGGGTGGCGGCCTTGGATGCCTCGTCGAACGCGTAGCGCAACGGGTTGGCCAGCACGGCGACGGTGGCCAGCGGGATCGACGATCCGGGCGAGCCCTTCACCTGCACCACGCCGTCGACGATCTCGAGGTCCCCCGGGTCGGCCTCGAGCGCGTCGCCCGCGACTCGCAACGCCTTCTCGCGCACCTTCGCTGCCGCCAGAGCGATCGCGTTGCCGCTCATCACCGCGGCCCGCGACGCGAAGGTGCCCACGGCGTAGCCGAACCGGCGGGTGTCTCCGGTCACCACCTCGACGTCCTCGAACCGCACGCCGAGCTCGTCGGCCGCGATCTGCGCGAACGCCGTGAAGTGTCCCTGCCCCTGCGTCGTCAGGCCGGTTGCCACCTTCACCTTCCCTGACGACTCGACAACGACGTGCGCGCCTTCGTAGGGCCCGACACCGGTGCCTTCGACGTAACAGGCGATCCCGACGCCGACGCGACGGCCCTCCGCCCGGGCCGCCGCCGCCATCGCCATGGTCCCGTCCCAGTCCGCCAGGGCTTTCAGCTTGGCCAGCGAGGCCGGGAAGTCTCCAGAGTCGTAGATCAGCGGCCGGCCGTCCTGAAAGGTCAGCCCGTGGTCGTAGGGCATCTCGTCAGGCTGGATGAAGTTGCGCTCACGCACGTCCGCACGGTCCAGCCCGAGCTCGTCGGCGATGGCGTCGATCGTGCGCTCCATCGCGTACACCCCTTGCGGGCGACCGGCGCCGCGGTAGGGCGTGACGATGACGGTGTTGGTGTAGAGCGACCACCACTCGCAGCGGTAGGCACCGGGCTTGTAGGGCCCCAGCAGCTGGGTCGAGGTGATGATGGGCACGATGACGCCGTACGGGGTGTAGGCGCCGTTGTCGTGCCAGAACGCGACGTCGAGGGCCAGCAGGAACCCCTCGTCGTCGAAGCCGACCTCGACGCGCTGGAGCTGGCCGCGCTCGTGCGCGGAGGAGATGAAGTGCTCGCGGCGGTCCTCGGTCCACTTGACCTCGCGGTCGAGCCGCTTGGCCGCCCACGGCACCAGGACCTCCTCCGGCCACGGGTGCATGATCTTGACGCCGAAGCCGCCGCCCACCATCGGCGCCACGCACTCCACCTTGCCCGGGGGCAGGCCGAGCTTTGCCGCGACCGCTGCCCGGACGCTGGTCGAGGTCTGGGTAGAGGAGTAGACCCGCATCGATCCGTCAGCCGCGTCCCAGCGGGCGTAGACGCCCTTGCCCTCCATCGGCATCGAGGCACTGCGCTCGATCGCCAGGTCGAGCGTCAGCCGGTGCGGCGACCCGGCCATCGCCGAGTCGACGTCACCGACCTCGGTGAGCGAGTGTGCCGCGACGTTGTCGGTGACGTCGGCATGCACGGCGTGCTGCGCCCGGCGGGCGTTGTCCACGCCCACCACGGGGGGCAGTGGCTCATAGGTGACGATGATGCGGTCGACGGCGTCCTCGGCGAGGTAGCGGTCACCGGCCACCACCATCACGACCGCTTCGCCGACATGGTTGACCTCGTCGCGGGCCAGCGGGTAGCCCGTACGCGGCGCGTAAAGGGTGGGATGCGGGATCAGCAGCGGCAACGGCTGCGAGACCGCGCTGCCCTCGGTCTCGTCGGCTGCGAGCAGGTCGTCGTAGGTGTAGACGGCGACAAGCCCGTCGACGTCCAGCGCACCGGTCGCGTCGATGTCGATGATCGAGGCGTGGGCGTGCGGGCTGCGCACGAACGCGACCCCGAGCGCGTCGTGACCGAGGTCGTCGAGGAAGTGCGCAGCGCCCGTGACGAGCTTCGCGTCCTCGACCCGGCGGACCGGTTCGCCGAACAGCTTCGTGGTCATGGCGCTGTTCCGCTGTCGCGCCGGTCCGCCGCAAGGTCGGCCGCGTGGAGCACTGACGCCACGATGTTCTGGTAGCCGGTGCACCGGCACAGGTTGCCGCTGATCGCCTCGCGAGCCTCAGCCTCGGTGGGCGCGGGGTTCTCCTCGAGGTAGGCCGCGATGGTCGTGAGGAAGCCCGGTGTGCAGAAGCCGCACTGCAACCCGTGACACTCCCGGAACGCCCGCTGCACGGGGTGCATGTCCTCGGCTGTGCCGAGCCCTTCGACGGTCGTGATCTCGTGCTCGCGCGCGCTGACCGCAAGCATCAGGCAGGACCGCATCGGCTGCCCGTCGACCAGCACGGTGCAGGCCCCGCACACACCGTGCTCGCAGCCGACGTGGGTGCCGGTGAGCCGCAGGTCGTGGCGCAGGAAGTCACTGAGCAGCCGGCGGGCAGGCACTTGTTCGTCGTGCCAGACCCCGTTCACCTGAACACGCACGTCGTACAGCTGCTCGGTCGGCTCGACGGTCATGCCGCCCTCCCCGCAGCCTCGGCGAGCGCTCGGGCGGTCAGCACGCCGGCGAGATGACGGCGGTAGTCGGCGGTGGCGTGGATGTCGGGCTCCGGGTCGACCTGCCCGACGGCGAGGTCCGCCGCGGCCGACCAGTCGGCGGTCGCGCCGTGCTGGCCGGTCACCGCCGCGGTCAGGTCGAGCACCAGCGGCGTCGCGGCCAGCGAGATGTACGCCGCCCGCGCCGCGACCACTGCGCCGTCACCGTCGAGCGTCACAGCGACCGCGACACCGCAGACCGCATAGTCCCCGTGCCGCCGGGCCACCTCGACGAAGGCCGTTCCGGTGCCGGCGGGCGGGCGCAGGAAGGTCGCCTCGACCGCCAGCTCGCCGGGCTCCAGCGCCGACTCGAGCGGCCCCACGAAGAAGTCGGCCGCCGCGATGTCACGGGTGCCCCCGGCTCGAGCAGCCGTGACACTGCCGCCGGTGAGTGCCAGCACCGCGGTCATCTCACCGCTCGGGTCGGCGTGGACGATGGAGCCGACCGTCGTGCCGCGGTTGCGGATCACCGGGTGCGCGACGAGGCGGAGCGCCTGCCGCAGCAGCGGCAACGACTCGAAGGCGGCCGGGTCCCTCTCGACCTGCGCGTGGCGGGCCAGGGCTCCGACCCGGACGGCATCCGCTCCCGTGCGGACGTAGGACAGCTCGGAGAGGCGGTTGATGTCGACCAGGTGCGCGGGAGCGGCCAGGCGCATGTTGAGGATCGGCAGCAGGCTCTGGCCGCCGGCCAGGACCTTGCCGTCGCCGCCGACCCGGTCCAGGACGTCGAGGGCCTCCTCGAGCGTCTCCGGCGCCGTCCAGGCGAAGGGGGAAGGCTTCACCCGGGTGATCCTCTCCTACGACCCGGCGACGGGCCAGGCCCCCCGGCCGCAGGCGGCGTGCCTGCGGCCGGAAGGCCCGGGACCGACGAGGTGACTGGAGGGGTCAGCGGGTCGGCTCGCCGCCACCACGCCGCGGCGCCGGCGGGTCGCCGGCGGCACCGTGATCGAAGCCGACTTCCCCCAGCGAGGCCTCGTGCGCACCAGCGTGGCCGAGAGCCGGACCCGTCCCGCCCTCGTACCCCGCTGGCGAGTCCAGCGACTCCCGCATGTGCGCCGGCGCGAGCCACCGCAGCAGGTGGTAGCCCGCGAGCAGCACGACGGTGCCGAGCGCGATGCCCTCGAGGGTGAAGTCCGTCGTGATCTGGTGGGCGACCGGCCCGACGGCGAGGATGATCCCGGCGCCGATCGGCACCAGGTTGATCGGGTTGGCGAAGTCGACCTGGTTCTCGATCCAGATCTTCGCGCCGAGCAGGCCGATCATCCCGTACAGCACGACCGTGATGCCGCCGAGGACACCGCCGGGAGTTGCCGCGATCAGAGCCCCGAACTTCGGGCAGAGGCCGAACAGGATCGCCACGAGACCGGCGACGTAGTAGGCAGCCGTCGAGTAGATGCGGGTGGCCGCCATGACGCCGATGTTCTCCGCGTAGGTCGTGGTGGGCGAGCCACCGACCGACGTGGCGACGACGGTGCCGACACCGTCGGCGAAGATCGCCCGGCCGATCATCGGGTCGAGGTCGGTCTTGGTCATTGCGCCGACGGCCTTGACGTGACCGGTGTTCTCCGCGATCAGGGCGATGACCGCCGGCAGCACGAGCACGATGGCCGAGAACTTGAAGGTCGGCCCGGTCAGGTCCGGGAAACCGATCCAGGGCGCGTCGCTCACCGGCCCGAAGCTGACCCGCGGGTGGGCGGTCGCCTCGGTAGCACCGCCGAGAACCGAGGTGATGTCACCGACGGTCTTGTCCAGCACCCACGACAGCGCGTAGCCGAAGACGAGAGACAGCAGGATCGCGATGCGGCTCCAGAACCCGCGCAGCAGCACGGTCATCAGGAACAGCGCGAACATCGTGATCATCGCGACCCAGCGGTCCTGGCCCCAGTAGACGTCGGCGACCACGAAGGCGAGCCCGAAGCCGATGAGCATGACGACGCCACCGGTCACGACCGGCGGGAAAACCTGGTGGATGATGCGGATGCCGATCACGTTGATCGCTATGCCGACAGCGGCCAGCACGAGCCCGGCGACAAGGATCGCACCGGTGACGATCGAGTCGCTGTCCTGCGCGGCGCGGATCGCAAAGACCGCACCGACGAAGGACGCGCTCGTCCCGAGGTAGCTCGGCACCCGGTCCTGCGTGATGAGCAGGAACAGGATGGTCGCGACGCCGGACATCATGATCGCGAGGTTCGGGTCCAGACCCATGACCAACGGGAAGACGAACGTGGCGCCGAACATCGCGATCACGTGCTGCGCGCCCAGACCCGCGGTCCGGCCCCAGGACAGCCGCTCGTCCGGCTTGACGACCTCTCCCGGCGGCGGAGTCTTGCCGCCATGTACCAGCTTCCAGCTGAACATCTCGCCTCCTCGACGACAGTGACGTGTGTCACTCGGGGCACAGACTGGCGCAACGCGGGGGTCAACGGTGGGAGGTCGGTGAGATTGGTCGGGAGGGGCTACGGTCCGGTGGTGGCCCTCACCGCGGAGCAGCCGTCGTGGCCCGGCGCCGCCCCGACCGGGCTCGCGCCGCTGCTGGCGGGACCGGTGCACGAGGGACGCGTCATCGGCGTTCACCCGACGTGCGTCTACCTCCTGGTCGACGCGCAGCTGGTGGCCGTGGAGACCGCCGACGCGGTCGGTCTCCCGTGCGCCGTGCGGCTCGGCGTGGACGCGCGGCTGTGTCCCTTTCGGGGCGTACGCCGGGAAACGCCCGTCTCGGTCGGCCGTGCCCGAATCGCGGTCGGGCCGGTGACCGTGCCGGTCGTCCGCTGGTGGACGCCGCGACGGTCGAGGGCCGGCAAGGACCCGGTGCGCATCGACGCCCTGGCCCGCGCCCTGACCGCGTACCCCTGCGCCGTCCCCGTGGACCTGCCGCCGTTCGACCTGCTGGGCCTGGGGCCCGGGCTCACGCCCGCCGGGGACGACGTCCTGGCCGGCATGCTGGTGGCCACCCACCACGACCCGGTGATCGGGACGGCGCTGGCGAGCTCGGTCCTGCCCACTGCGGATGTGCGTACGACCGCGCTCAGTGCCGCCCTGCTGAACCTCGCCGCGACGGGCCAGGGCATCCCGGCTCTGCTCGACCTCGCCGACGTCGTCGCAGGCCACGGCCCGGCCACGCTGTTGCCGGGGGCGCTCGGGCGGCTCCTCGCGGTCGGGCACACGTCGGGTGTCGCCCTGGCCTGGGGACTGCTGCGTGGAGCGCGTAGCGTCACCTGTTCGCCCGCTATGGATGAGGGAGTGCTCGCATGACGCAGCTGGAGCAGGTCGAGCTGCGGCGCGGTTCGTACCACGACTCGGTCACCCTGCTGCAGGTCAGCCGCGACGTCGCCACCGTCGACGGGGTCGCCGCGGCACAGGTCGCGATGGGCACCGAGCTCAACCTCGACGTCCTGCGCGGCATGGGTTTCGACATCCCGTCCGAGGCCGGTCCCAACGACCTCGTCGTCGCGCTGCGAGCCGAGTCGGAGCAGGCCCGTGACGCGGCGCTCGACCGGCTCGAGGCTGCGCTCGCCCCGCGTTCCGGTGGGGGCAGCGGGCTCGACGGCGGTCAGCCGGAACCGCGGACCATCGCCTCCGCCGTTCGCCGCGAGGGAGGTGCGGCGACGCTCGCCCTCGTGTCGGTGCCCGGTGCGCACGCCTTCACCGAGGCGATGTCGGCCCTGCAGTCCGGCCTGTCGGTGCTGGTGTTCAGCGACAACGTGCCGGTCGCCGCCGAGGTCCGGCTCAAGGACGAGGCTGCCTCCCGCGGGCTGCTCGTCATGGGGCCGGACTGCGGCACCGCCGTCGTGGGCGGCGCCGGCCTCGGTTTCGCGAACGCGGTTCGTCCCGGGCCGGTCGGGCTGGTCGCGGCGAGCGGCACCGGAGCGCAGCAGCTGATGTGTCTGCTCGACGGCGCCGAGGTCGGCGTCTCGCACTGCCTGGGGGTTGGGGGTCGTGACCTCTCGGCTGCCGTCGGTGGTCGTTCTACTCGCGCGGCACTGGCCCTGCTCGACGAGGACCCGGCCACCGAGCTCATCGTCCTCGTGTCCAAGCCGCCGGACCCGGACGTGGCCCGAGAGATCACGGCGTACGCCGAGTCGCTCGCGACGCCTGTCGTCCTGGCGCTGCTCGGCGAGGGTCAGGACGATCTGACGACCGTCACCGCACGGGTGGTCGAGACCCTCGGCCGCACGTGGGGTCAGCCATGGTCCTGGGACGAGCAGCCGGCGCCGTCCGGTGGCGGCGGTGCTCTGCGCGGCCTCTTCGCCGGCGGCACCCTCTGCGACGAGGCGATGGTGATCGCCGCGGCAACTCTGGGCGAGGTGCGTTCCAACATCCCGCTGCGGCCGGAGTGGGCGCTGGCCGACGACGCACTGGCTGCTGGAGCGGCATCCGGGCATCTGATGGTGGACTTCGGCGACGACGCGCTGACGCAGGGCCGGGCGCACCCGATGATCGACCAGCGCACCCGCGTCGACCGGATCGCCGCCGAGGCCGCCGACCCCGCCTGTTCGGTGCTGCTGCTCGACGTCGTCCTCGGTCACGGCGCTCACGACGACCCGGCGTCCGAGCTCGCGCCGGCATTCACGCAGGCCCGGTCCACCGCGGCGAGGGACGGCCGGGACCTCGCGATCGTGGTGTCGCTGTGCGCCGCGACCGACGACCCGCAGGACGCCCGTCGACAGGCCGAGGCGCTGCACGACGCCGGCGCCGCGGTGTTCTTGTCCAACGCGGCCGCCGCCCGGCACGCCGTGCAGCTCGTGGGAGGTACGCCGTGAGCACACTGCTGGACCAGCCGCCGCGCGTGGTGGCGGTGGGCGCCTCGATGTTCGCCGACGCCCTCACCGCGCAGGCCGTCCCGGTGCGCCAGGTGGACTGGCGACCGCCGCTGGGCGGGGAGGAGACCGCCGCACACGTGGCGCGGGTCGTGGCCGACCCCCGGCGCGACGCGGCCAACGAGACCGCCGTGGGTCGGATGCTCGCCGCGCGCGCCGAGCTGGTCGACGTCCGCCCCGCCGGAGAGGCGCTGGGCCTGGCTGCCGGGGAGTTCCTGCACGCGGGTCCGCCGATCGACTGGGAGCGCGCGTCCGGACCGATGCGCGGTGCGCTGATCGGCGCGCTGCTCTTCGAGGGACTCGCCGAGTCACCGGAGGCGGCGGAGAAGGCGCTGGCTGCCGGCGACGGGTTGTCCTGGGAACCGTGTCACCACCACCACGCCGTCGGCCCGATGGCCGGGGTCGTCTCCTCCTCGATGTGGGTGTTCGAGCTGCACGACGCGCAGCACGGTGCCACCGCGTACTGCTCGTTGAACGAGGGCCTGGGCAAGGTGCTGCGCTATGGCGCGTACGGCCAGGAGGTCGTCGACCGGCTGCAATGGATGTCCGCGGTGCTCGGGCCGCTGCTGCAGTCAGCGGTGCGCGCCCACGGGCCGCTGGACGTCAAGGCGATCATCGCCCAGATGCTGCACATGGGCGATGAGGGGCACAACCGCAACCGGGCCGGTTCGCTGATGCTGCTGCGGGAGCTGCTGCCGCACCTGATCGCCTCTGGTGCACCCTCCGCCGATGTCGCCGAGGCGGTGCGGTTCGCCGGGGCGAACGAGCACTTCTTCCTCAACGTCGGCATGCCGGCGGCAAAGCTGGCCGCCGACGCCGCGCGCGACGTGCCGGGGTCCTCGCTCGTAGTCGCGATGGCACGCAACGGCACCGACTTCGGCATCCAGCTCTCTGGCACGGGAGACCAGTGGTTCACCGGGCCGGCCGACACCCCGGAGGGGCTGTTCCTCGGCGACTTCGGCCCCGAGGACGCGAACCCGGACATCGGCGACTCCACCATCACCGAGACCACCGGGATCGGCGGATTCGCGATGGCGGCAGCGCCGGCGATCGTGCGGTTCGTGGGCGGTGAGGTCGCCGACGCGATCGAGGCGACCCAGCTGATGTACGAGATCACCTTGGCCGAGAACCCGAACTTCCAGGTGCCCGTCCTCGAGTTCCGCGGGACGCCGACCGGGATCGACGCGGCACTGGTCACCCGCACCGGGATCCTGCCGCACATCAACACGGGCATGGCCGGGAAGGTTGCGGGCACCGGTCAGGTGGGAGCCGGGCTCGTCAACCCACCGGCCGAGGTGTTCCCGGCAGCGATGACCGCCCTGGCCGACCTCGCTCCTCCTCTGGACGGCTGACCGGCGCCGCTAGAACGCGACGACGACGACCGTGACGTTGTCGACGCCGCCGTGCTCGAGCGCGGCGTCGACCAGCGCGTCGCAGGCCCGGTGCTCGTCACCGGTCCCGAGCAGCTGGGCGATCTCACGGTCCTCGACCATGTTGGTCAGGCCGTCGGTGCACAGGAGCAGCCGTGAGCCGGGCGGGCAGTCGACCTCCGCGACGTCGGGCTCGATGTCCCGGTCCAGACCCAGCGCCTGGGTGAGGTAGCCGTGCATGCCGTGGTCGCGGGTGACGGCCGCGAGGCGGCGGTCAGGGTCGAGGAGGTAGGCACGGCTGTCACCGACGTGGAGCACCCGCGCCGAGGTCCCGCCGATGACCGCAAGGACCAGCGTGGTGCCCATGCCGTAGCGGTCCGGCTCCTGTCCCTCCGCCTGGACGGCACGGTGGGCCGCACGCGCGGCTTCCCTGAGGTCGTCCGGACCGGACTCCGGCGTGAGAGCCGCGGCGTCCAGCGCACGAACCGCGGTGAGGCTCGCCAGGTCGCCGGCGGGGTGGCCGCCCATGCCGTCGGCCACCGCCAGCAGGCCCCGCTCGGGACGGGCCAGCACCGCGTCCTCGTTCCGCGTCCGGACGTGACCGACCTCGGTGCGATATGCGACCTGCATCCGGCCACCGTATGGGGCCGCTGCCTTCCCGTCGCCGACCCCCGAGGTGGACACGCCGCGAGTGACGCGGCACCGGCTGCGACGATGGGCCGATCATGACCACGGCGCCGTTGTCCACCGTCCGCAGCGCACCGGTGTCCCCACGGCTGCTGGTCGTCGCGATCTTCGTCGTCGCGCTCAACCTGCGAGCGGCGTTGGCGTCGTTGCCGCCGCTGGTGCGGACCATCCAGGACGACCTCGCAGTGAGCAGTGCGGTGATCGGGCTGCTCACTACCCTGCCGGTCCTGTGCATGGGGCTGTTCGCTCCGGTGGCGCAGCGCCTGGCCCAGCGGGTCGGGCGGGAGGCGACCGTCGGCTGGGCGCTGGTGGCGGTCCTGGTCGGGCTGCTGCTGCGGCTAGCAGGAGACGTCTTGGTGCTGCTGATGCTCAGCAGCGCCCTGGTCGGCGTCGGCATCGCCCTGTCCGGCACGGTGCTGCCCGGCATCGTCAAGGAGTTCTTCGGCGGGCGCTCGGGCGCCGTGACCGGGCTCTACCTGCTGGCGATGATGGTCGGCGCAACAGCAGCCGCGGCGCTCGCGGTGCCGCTGGCCGGCGTCCTCGGGTCGTGGCAGCTGTCCCTGGCGATCTGGTCAGTGGTCGCGGTGATCGGGCTGGGGGCCTGGCTGCCAGTGGTCCGGGCCGTGAACGACCGGGCTGAGCCGCCCGACCCGCAGCGCAGCGTGGCCCTGCCCTGGCGCAGCCCGACCGCGTGGCTGCTCGCCGCATACCTCTCCCTGCAGTCCTTCGGCTTCTACAGCCAGCTGGCCTGGATCCCGCCGTCCTACGAGTTCTACGGCTGGTCGGCGCGCGATGCCGGTCTGCTGCTCGCGGTGTGGAGCATCGTGCAGCTGGTGACCGGGGTCGGGACGCCGGCGCTCGCCGACCGACTCCACGACCGGCGGCCGTTGGTGGTCGGCGCATTGGCGCTGACCCTGTCCGGGCTGGCCGGCATCGTGGCGGCGCCGACGTTCGCGCCGTGGGTCTGGGTGGCGCTGCTCGGTCTCGGCCAGGGGGCCGGGTTCTCCCTCGGCCTGGTCAAGCTCGTGGACTACGCGCCGACCC
>JBBRVU010000105.1:0-14143 GCA_038246575.1 Actinomycetes bacterium
CCTGGCGGTGCTGCTGTTCACCTCCGGCACCAGCGGCACGCCCCGCGCCGCGATGCTCAGCCACCGGGCCCTGCTGGCGAACCTCGACCAGTGCGCCGGTCTGGTCCCGGCGCCGGTCGGCGGCGCGGACGTGGTGCTGCTGGTGCTGCCGCTCTTTCACATCTACGGCCTCAACGCGGGCTTCGGGATGGTCGTAGCCGCCGGCGCGACCGCGGTCCTGGTCGAGCGGTTCGATCCCGTCGACACGGCTGCTGCGATCATGCGGCACGGCGTGACGACGGTGCCGGGCGCGCCCCCGATGTACGTCGCCTGGACGGGGGCAGATGACGGCGCCCTGTCGGCGGCGGTGGAGGCGCTGCGCGGCCCGCGGCTGCTCACCTCCGGGTCCTCGCCGCTGCCCCCGGCCGTCCTCGACGCCCTGCGGAGCCGCACCGGTCAGACCGTCTACGAGGGTTACGGGCTGACCGAGACGGCGCCGGTCGTGACCAGCACCCTCGCCTCCGAGCGCGCCAAGCCCGCGTCGATCGGGCGCCCGGTGCCCGGTGTGCAGATCCGGCTGCTGGACGAGGCCGGCCTGCCCGTGGCCGAGGACGACCCGGGCGAGATCTGGGTCTGCGGCGACAACCTCTTCTCCGGCTACTGGCCGGACGGGACCGACGGTCCGGGCGCGGACGGCTGGTGGGCGACCGGCGATGTGGCGTACGCCGACGAGGACGGCGATCTCTTTCTCGTCGACCGGCGCAAGGAGCTGATCCTGGTCAGCGGCTTCAACGTCTTCCCACGGGAGGTGGAGCTGGCCCTTGCCGAGCACCCCGGTGTCGCCGAGGTGGCCGTCATCGGTGCGGCCCACCCGACCACGGGGGAGACGGTCAGGGCCTTCGTCGTCGCCCGGCCGGGCAGCAACCTGACTGCCGCGGACGTGTCGGCGCACGCGGCCCGCCGACTCGCCCGCTTCAAGACGCCGACTCTCGTCGAGCTCGTCGACGCTCTCCCGCACTCGGCCACCGGGAAGGTGGCCAAGGGTCAGCTGCGGGCCACCGTGGACCGGGGTGCCCGGTGACCGCCCGCGTGCGGCTGATCGGCAAGCCCGGCTGCCATCTGTGCGACGAGGCGCGCGTGGTCGTGGCTGCTGTCACGGCCGAGCTGGGGGAGACCTACGACGAGCTCAGCATCCTCGACGACCCCGTGCTGCACGAGCGCTACTGGGAGCAGATCCCGGTGACCTTGGTGGACGGCCGCCAGCACGACTTCTGGCGCGTGGACGCCGACCGGCTGCGCGCCGCGCTGCGCCGCTGACCCGCGCAGCCGGGCCCAAGCCTGTGCTTGCCGGTCCTTGACTTTGTGCTCTCGTTCACAAGCGCATAACCTGACGGGGTCGACGACCCCTGGCACCAGGCCCGCGGTGCCCCAGGCGCCGGCGAGTGGAGACCCGTGACCAACCCTGGACGACGAGATCGGCCTGCCTCGGCGGGTGACACGCCCCGCGTGCCGTCCGTGCCGTCCGTGCCGTCCGTGCCGTCCGTGCCGTCCGTGCCGTCCGTCCCGGTTGTCCGCTCGGAGCCCAAGGCCCTGCGCGCGCGGGGGATCCCCGAGGCCACCGTCGCCCGGCTCCCGCTCTACCTGCGGGCCCTCGGCGGCCTGTCTGACGACGGGGTCGCCACCGTGTCCTCGGAGGAGCTCGCGACGGCCGCCGGCGTGAACTCCGCCAAGCTGCGCAAGGACCTGTCCTACCTGGGTTCCTACGGCACCCGAGGGGTGGGCTACGACGTCGACTACCTCGTCTACCAGATCTCCCGGGAGCTCGGCCTCACGCATCACTGGCCCGTCGTCATCGTGGGTCTTGGCCACCTCGGGCACGCGTTGGCCAACTATGGCGGTTTCGCCTCCCGGGGCTTCGCCATCCACGCGCTGGTCGATGCAGACCCCGAGATCGTCGGGGGGTCCGTCGCCGGTCTGGTGGTCGAGCCCATCGGTGAGCTCGAGGCCCTGGTCCGCGAGCATCAGATCGCCATCGCCGTCATCGCCACCCCGGCCGCCGTGGCCCAGCAGGTCTGCGACCGGCTGGTGTCGGCCGGGGTCAGCAGCGTCCTGAACTTCGCTCCGACCGTCCTCGACGTGCCGGACCACGTGGAGGTCCGCAAGGTCGACCTCTCGATCGAGCTGCAGATCCTGGCCTTCCACGAGCAGCAGAAGGCCGGGGTCGGGACCGCGCGCCCCGACGTGCCGGGCCTGTCCGACCTCCCGAGGGCGGTGCCCTCATGAGCGTCCTCGTCGTGGGCCTGTCGCACCGGACCGCTCCGGTGGACCTGCTCGAGCGCACCACGCTGGCCACCGATGCCGCCGCCAAGCTGCTCGCCGACCTGGCCGCCACCGACCTCGTCACCGAGGCGATGGTGCTCTCGACCTGCAACCGGGTCGAGGTCTACGTCGAGGTTGAGAAGTTCCACGCCGGCGTGGCCCAGACCACTGAGCTGCTGGCCCGACGCTGCGGTGTCGGGCTCGACGAGCTCACCGCGCACCTGTACGTGCACTACGAGGACCGTGCGGTCGCGCATCTCTTCTCGGTCGCCTGCGGGCTGGACTCGATGGTCGTCGGCGAGAGCCAGATCCTCGGCCAGGTCCGCACCTCGCTGCGCGTCGCACAGGACGCCGGCACCGCCGGGCGCACGCTCGGCGCGTTGGCGCAGAACGCGCTGCGGGTCGGCAAGCGCGCGCGCACCGAGACCGGGATCGACCGAGCGGGCCGGTCGCTCGTGACCGCGGGGCTGGAGAAGGCCGCCGCGATCCTGGGCGACCTGTCCGGGCGGCGCACGCTCGTCGTGGGTGCGGGCGCGATGAGCTCGCTCACCGCCACCGTCCTGGCCCGGGTGGGCGCGGCCGAGATCGCGATCGCCAACCGCACCCTGGCCCACGCCGAGCGACTGGCCGCATCGGTCAGCGGGAGCCCGCTCACCCTCGCCGATCTGCCCGACGCACTGGTGCGAGCCGACCTGCTGGTCTCGTGCACCGGCGCAGTCGGGCACGTCATCTCCACCGAGCTGGTTGCGGCGGCGCACGAGGCCCGCGGAGGTCGGCCCCTCGTGGTGCTCGACCTCGCATTGCCCCGCGACGTCGAGCACGGCGTACAGCACCTGCCCGGTGTCACTGTCGTGGACCTCGAGCTGCTGGCCGAGGAGCTCTCGGACACCGAGCACGCAGCGGATGTCGAGGCCACCCGGGAGATCGTCGCCGACGAGGTCATCAGCTTTCTCGCCTGGCAACGCGGTGCCGGGGTCGCGCCGACCGTGGTGGCACTGCGCGGGATGGCCGAGACGGTCGTGCGCTCGGAGCTGCTCCGGCTTTCCGCCAAGCTGCCGGACGTCGACGCGCGCTCCCGCGCCGAGATCGAGCGCACCGTGCGCCGAGTCGTCGAGAAGGTCCTGCACGCCCCGACGGTCCGGGTCAAGCAGCTCGCCGGCGAGCCGGTCGGCCAGTCCTACGACGACGTGCTGCGACGGCTGTTCGACCTGGACCTCTCCGCGGTCGAGGCGGTCACCCGGGCCGACATCACCGAGGTGCCGGCGCTGACCGAGGGGGACGACGCATGACCGCACCCCTGCGGATCGGGACCCGGCGTAGCGCCCTGGCCACCGCGCAGACCCAGCAGGTCGCGGCTGAGCTCACCGGTCGCACCGGCCGGGAGGTCGAGCTCGTCCCTGTGACCACCTTCGGTGACACCTCGAGCGCCGCCCTCACTCAGATCGGCGGCACCGGCGTCTTCGTCTCGGCGCTGCGCGACGCCCTGCTGGCCGGCGAGGTCGACGCCGCGGTGCACTCGCTCAAGGACCTGCCGACCGCAGCCGCGGACGGCATCGTCATCGCCGCCGTCCCCCCCCGCGAGGACCCGCGCGATGCCCTCGCCGCCCGCGACGGCCTCACCCTCGGCGAGCTCCCCGCGGGGTCGCGGATCGGCACCGGCTCGCCGCGGCGGGCCGCGCAGCTGCGGGCCCTCGGCCTGGGTCTGGAGATCGTGGCCGTGCGTGGCAACGTCGACACCCGCCTGCGGTTGGTCAGCGACGGCGAGCTGGACGCGGTGGTTCTGGCCCGCGCCGGCCTCGCCCGCCTCGGCCGACTCGACATGGCGACCGAGGTGCTCGATCCTCTCCAGATGCTTCCCGCCCCCGGCCAGGGGGCGTTGGGCGTGGAGTGTCGCCGACCGGACACCCCGGCCGACGCGTCCATCGCCGACCTGCTCGGCACGCTCGACGACGCCGTGACCCGGTGCGTCGTGACTGCCGAGCGCATCGTGCTCGCCGCACTGGAAGCAGGCTGCTCGGCCCCTGTCGGGGCCCTTGGTGAAGCAGCCGAAGGCGATCATGAACTCGAGCTTTACCTGCGGGCCGTCGTCAGCTCGATCGACGGCACCGGCAGTGTTCGTCTGTCCGCCACCGGACCTCTCGACGAGGCGGAACGCATCGGCCGCGACCTCGCGGCCGAGCTTCTCGCCGAGGGTGCGGCTGATCTGATGTGGGAGCGAGTCGAGTGACCCGCGTAACCAAGAAGAAGTCCACCCCGTCGACCGCGTCGTCGAACGAGACGGCGATCCGGTCGGCCACCCCTGCCAAGGCCCGGGCGCGAGCCGCCAAGCCGGTCGGGCAGGTCGCCTTCGTCGGCGCCGGCCCCGGCGACCCCGGTCTGCTCACGGTGCGCGGTGTCGAGCTGCTCGCCCGCGCCGACGTGGTCGTCACGGAGTCGCAGGACGAGGCGTTCGTCCAGCGGTTCTGCCGGGAGGGCGTCGAGGTCGTCGACGGCTCGCTGGGTGACGACGGCCAGCCGCTCAGCCACGCCGTACGGGCCCGTCTGGTCGTCAAGGCGGCCAAGTCCGGCGGTGCCGTGGTGCGGCTGCTCGACGGTGATCCGTTCATGTACGCCACCGGGTCCGAGGAGGCGGTCGGGCTCGCCAAGGCCGCGATCCCGTTCGAGGTGGTGCCCGGTGTCTCCTCGGTGAGCGCCGTGCCGCCCTATGCCGGGATCCCGCTGACCTCGGCCAAGCACCGTGAGGTGCGGGTCGTGAACGTCAGCGAGGGCACCGTCAACTGGTCGGCCGTCGCCGCGGGCAACGCGACCCTGGTGCTGCTCTCGGCCACGAAGGTGATCGGTGACGTCGCCAAGTCGCTCATCGCCGCCGGCCGCGATCCCTCGACGCCCGTCGCGATGACCCAGCAGGGCACCACGACCGAGCAGCGCACCGTCGTATCGACCCTCGAGCACGTGGCCGCCGACGTGAAGTCGGCGAAGCTCTCGGCGCCGACGGTGACGGTCGTCGGCGACACCGTCTCTCTCCGGGACAAGCTGTCCTGGTTCGAGACCAAGCCGCTGTTCGGGTGGCGAGTGCTGGTGCCGCGCACCAAGGAGCAGGCCGGCGCGCTGGCCGAGCGGCTGCGTGCACACGGCGCGGTGCCCGAGGAGGTCCCGACGATCGCAGTCGAGCCGCCCCGTACGCCCCAGCAGATGGAGCGGGCGGTCAAGGGCCTGGTGACCGGTCGCTACGAGTGGATCGCCCTCACGTCGCGCAACGCGGTCAAGGCCGTGCGAGAGCGGTTCGAGGAGTACGGCCTGGACGCCCGCGCGTTCGCCGGCATCAAGGTCGCCGCGGTCGGCGAGCAGACAGCCGCCGACCTGCTCGCGTGGGGCATCAAGCCCGATCTCGTGCCCAGCGGTGAGGAGTCCGCTGCCGGGCTGCTCGCGGACTGGCCGCCCTATGACCCGGTCTTCGACCCGATCGACCGCGTGTTCCTGCCTCGGGCGGACATCGCGACCGAGAACCTCGTGGCCGGCCTGGTCGAGCGGGGCTGGGAGGTCGACGACGTGACGGCCTACCGCACCGTGCGCGCCGCGCCGCCGCCCGCGCCGATCCGGGAGGCCATCAAGAGCGGTGGCTTCGACGCGGTGGTGTTCACCTCGTCCTCGACGGTGCGCAACCTGGTCGGGATCGCCGGCAAGCCGCACACCTCGACGGTCATCGCCTGCATCGGCCCGGCCACGGCCAAGACCGCTGAGGAGCACGGCCTGCGGGTCGACGTCCTCGCGGCCTCACCGTCGGTGGCCGATCTCGCCACAGCACTCTCGGAGTACGGCGCCACGATGCGGACCTCGGCCGTGGACGCGGGCGAGCCGGTGCTGCGCCCGTCGCAGAAGCGCACCACGGCGCGCCGCAAGGCCACCTAGGTGGTGGCGACCCCCGCCTCATTCCCGGCCGGCCGGCCGCGCCGGCTGCGCCGGACGGCTGCGCTGCGCCGGCTGGTGGCGGCGGGGGGACCGGTGCCGGGTGACCTGGTGCTGCCGATGTTCGTCAAGGAGGGCCTGGCCGAACCCGCACCGATCGGGTCGATGCCGGGGGTCGTGCAGCACTCGCGTGACTCGTTGCGCAAGGCAGCAGTCGAGGCCGTGCGGGCCGGCGTCGGCGGGCTGATGCTCTTCGGCGTGCCTGAGCGGCGCGACGCGACGGGCACCGGCGCCACCGACGACGACGGCATCCTCAACGTCGCGATCCGCGACGTCGTCGCGGAGGTGGGGCCGGACACGGTGGTGATGTCGGACCTGTGCCTGGACGAGTTCACCGACCACGGCCACTGCGGCGTCCTCGCCGCCGACGGCAGCGTGGACAACGACGCGACGCTCGCCAGGTACCGGGAGATGGGCCTCGCGCACGCCGCGGCCGGCGCCCACGTGCTCGGCCTGTCCGGGATGATGGACGGTCAGGTCGGTGCGGTGCGCGCCGTGCTCGACGGTGCGGGCCACCTGGACACCGCCCTGCTGGCCTACACCGCGAAGTACGCCTCGGCGTTCTACGGTCCGTTCCGCGAGGCGGTGCAGTCGACGCTGACCGGCGACCGGCGTGCGTACCAGATGGACGTCCCGAACGCCGACGAGGCGCTGCGCGAGCTGGCGCTGGACCTCGCCGAAGGCGCCGACATCGTGATGGTGAAGCCGGCACTGCCCTACCTCGACGTGCTGCGCCGGGTCGCCGACGCTGCAGGCGGTGTGCCGGTCGCGGCCTACCAGGTGTCCGGCGAGCTCGCGATGGCCGAGGCCGCGTTCGCGGCGGGCTGGCTGGACCGGGACCGCACCATCGTCGAGACACTCACGTCGATCCACCGTGCGGGCGCGCGGCTGATCCTCACCTACTGGGCCGTCGAGGCGGCCCGGCTGCTCGGTGGAGGCCGCCTGTGACCCGCTATGCACCTGCCCCCGCGTCGGAGGCGCTGCTCGGCCGCGCCCTCGCCGTGACCCCTGGGGGCGTGAACTCGCCGGTTCGGGCGTTCCGCTCCGTCGGGGGCACCCCGCGGTTCATGGCGTCCGGCCGCGGTCCGTATCTCGTTGACGCCGACGGCCGCGACTATGTCGACCTGATCTGCTCCTGGGGCCCGCTGCTGCACGGGCACGCCCACCCCGAGGTCGTCGACGCGGTGCAGGCCGCGGTGGCGCGGGGGACGTCGTTCGGCACCCCGACCGAGGGCGAGGTCGCTCTCGCCGAGGAGATCGTTCGCCGGGTCGAGCCCGTCGAGCAGGTCCGCCTCGTGTCCAGCGGCACCGAGGCGACCATGTCCGCGATCCGGCTGGCCCGCGGCTTCACCGGTCGCAGCAAGGTGGTCAAGTTCGCCGGTTGCTACCACGGTCACGTCGACTCGCTGCTCGTCGCGGCCGGCTCGGGCGTGGCCACGCTTGCCCTACCCGACACCCCGGGCGTTACCGGTGCCTCGGCCCAGGACACGGTCGTCGTCCCGTACAACGACCTGGACGCGGTCGCACGTGCCTTCGAGGCGTACGAGGGTGAGATCGCGGCCGTGATCACCGAGGCGGCTGCGGGCAACATGGGCGTCATCGCACCCGAGCCCGGGTTCAGCGAGGGGCTGGCCGACCTGTGCGCGCGCCACGGCGCGCTGTTCGTCAGCGACGAGGTCATGACCGGTTTCCGGGTGTCACCGTCCGGCTGGTTCGGGCTGGAGGGGGTGCGCCCCGACCTGATGACCTTCGGCAAGGTGATGGGCGGCGGCTTCCCGGCCGCGGCCTTCGGTGGCCGGGCCGACGTGATGGCCCACCTCGCCCCGCTCGGGCCGGTCTACCAGGCCGGAACACTGTCCGGGAACCCGGTTGCGACAGCAGCAGGACTGGCCACGTTGCGCCTGGCGACCGACGACGTCTACGCCCACCTGGACAAGACGGCGGGCCAGCTGGGCGCGTTGGTCAGCGACGCACTCGCTGCGGTGGGGGTCGAGCACCGGCTGCAGTACGCCGGCAACATGTTCTCGGTCTTCTGGAGCGACGCGGACTCAGCGGGTCGGCCGGTCACCGACTACGACGGAGCCCGGCACCAGGACCTGCACCGCTATGCCGCGTTCTTCCACGCGATGCTCGACCGTGGCGTCTACCTGCCGCCGTCGGCGTTCGAGGCCTGGTTCCTCTCCGGCGCCCACGACGACGACGCGATCGCGCGGGTCGTCGACGCACTGCCCGCTGCCGCCCAGGCAGCGGCCACCGCGACCGCCCCGGAGGGATCGCGTTGAGCGAGTCGACCGTCGTCCACCTGCTCCGGCACGGCGAGGTGCACAACCCCGCGGGTGTGCTGTACGGCCGGCTGCCCGGCTACCACCTCTCCGACCTCGGTCGGGCCATGGCCGACCGGGTGGCCGAGCACCTGGCCGGCGAGGACGTCGTGCACCTCGTCTCGTCGCCGCTGGAGCGGGCCCAGGAGACGGCCGCTCCGTCGGCCGCGACCCTCGGCCTCCCGGTGCAGGTCGACGAGCAGCTCATCGAGGCCGGCAACGTCTTCGAGGGCAAGACGTTCGGCGTCGGGGACGGGTCGCTGCGGCGCCCGGCGCACTGGGTGCACCTGCGCAACCCGATGCGCCCGTCGTGGGGTGAGCCCTACGTCCAGATCGCCCAGCGGATGCTCGCGGCGGTCGAGTCGGCCCGGGATGCTGCCCGCGGCCACGAGGCGCTGTGCGTCAGCCACCAGCTGCCGGTCTGGACGGCCCGGTCCTTCGCCACCGGGCGCAGGCTATGGCACGACCCGCGCAAGCGCCAGTGCTCGCTCGCCTCCCTCACCTCGTTCGCCGATCGGGGCGACGAGCTCGTGTCGGTGACCTACCAGGAGCCGGCTCGTGACCTGCTGCCCAAGCCGGCCACCACCGGCAAGAAGTTCGTCGCGGGAGCGTGATGCGCGGGTCCTTGCTCCGCGGGGGTGCCGCCGGGCTCGTTCTCGTCGGGCTCCTCGCCGCGTGCGGGAGCGGCGGGGGGAGCGTCAGTGCAGTCGCCAACCAGGGCTTCGTCTCCGGCGACGGCACGGTGCGGACCATCCCGGCCGCGCAGCGACAGTCTCCCGTCGTGGTGAGCGGGCCGATGCTGTCCGGCGGGAAGCTCGACAGCCGCGACTACCGGGGCCAGATCGTCGTGGTCAACGTGTGGGCCTCCTGGTGCGCTCCGTGCATCGCCGAGGCACCCGGGCTGCAGAAGGTGTGGGACCGGTTCGGTGACAAGGGCGTGCAGTTCGTCGGCATCAACGTCCGGGACAACCAGGCCGCAGCGCTGGCGCACGAGAAGCGGTTCTCCGTCACCTACCCCAGCATCGTCGACCCGGACGGGAAGGTGCTGCTCGCCCTGCGCGGGACGCTGTCACCCAAGGCTGTCCCGAGCACGCTGATCCTCGACCGTGAGGGTCGCGTCGCCGTCCGGGTGCTCTCGCAGCTCGACGAGTCCACACTCGCCGGGCTGGTGAGCGACGTGCTGGACGAGGGCGCGGGTTCATGAACATCGGTGCCACGATCGCCGACGGCTCGCTGCTGCTCGCGCTCCCGCTGGCCATGGTGGCCGGGCTCGTCTCTTTCCTGTCGCCCTGCGTCCTGCCACTGGTGCCGGGCTACCTGTCCTACGTCACCGGGCTCAGTGCGGCCGAGGTGTTCGACGAAGCGGCCCAGCGACGTGGCCGGCTGCTCGCGGGGTCGACGTTGTTCGTCCTGGGCTTCACAGTGGTGTTCGTGAGCGCCGGGGTGCTGCTCGGCGGGTTCGGTGGCTTCTTCCTGGAGAACCAGCAGGTGCTCCAGCGGTGGCTCGGCGGCTTCACGATCGTCTTCGGCCTCGCGTTCATCGGACGGTTGCCCTGGCTGCAGCGGGACGTGCGCATCTCACGCAAGCCGGCCGTGGGCCTGGGTGGAGCTCCGGTGCTCGGGGCCTTGTTCGGCCTCGGCTGGACTCCGTGCATCGGCCCCACCCTGGGTGCGGTGATGGCGCTGGGGATCGACGGTGGGACCGCCGTCCGTGGCGGTGTCCTGGCCGTCGCGTACTGCCTCGGTCTCGGACTTCCCTTCGTCGCCACTGCTCTCGGCTTCGGGAGGGCGATGACCGCGTTCTCCTGGGTGCGCAGCCACCAGGTCGCCGTCATGCGCGGGGGCGGGCTGATGCTGGTCACCATCGGGATCCTGCTCGTGACCGGCACGTGGAACGACATCACCGCGTCACTGCAGGTCTGGGTCAACGGCTTCACCCCGGCGGTCTGACGTGCTCGACACCCGACCCAACCGGCCCGAGGCGCTCGGTCCCCTCGAGCTGGTGCGCTGGCTGTGGCGCCAGCTCACATCGATGCGTACGGCGTTGATGCTGCTGTTCCTGCTCACCCTTGCGGCGCTGCCGGGCTCGCTCGTCCCGCAGAGTTCGGTCGACCCTGCGCGCGTCGCGCAGTTCATCAGCCAGCACCCGAAGCTCTCCGCGGTCTACGAGCCGTTGTCGCTCTTCTCGGTCTACTCGGCGCCGTGGTTCGCGGCGATCTACCTGCTGCTGTTCGTGTCGTTGGTGGGCTGCGTGCTGCCGCGGACGCTGTCGCACGTGTCGGCGATCCGGGCTCGACCTCCGGCGGCACCGCGGCACCTCGATCGACTCCCCGTCCACGAGTCGTGGACGACGGACGAGGACGTGTCCTCGGTGGTCGCCTCGGCGCGCACGGTCCTGCGCGGGCGCCGATTCCGCGTCGCGCCGGCCACGACATCGATCGAGGACACGAACTCCGTCGCTGCCGAACGCGGCCACTTGCGGGAGACGGGCAACCTCATCTTTCACCTGTCGATGCTGCTCATCCTGGTGTCGTTCGCAGCGGGAAACCTGTTCGGCTTCCGGGCCGACGTCCTGGTCGTGGAGGGTGAGGGCTTCAGCAACACGGTCACGGCCTACGACACGTTCTCCCCGGGCGCCGCGTTCGACGAGAGCAACCTGGCCCCGTTCACCGTGACCCTGGACGCCCTGAGCGTGCGCTACCAGCCGGACGGGAAGCAGCGCGGAGCCCCGCGTGACTTCCGCGCCGAGGTCACCTACACCACCTCGCCGGATGCCGCTGAACAACGCATCGTGCTCGAGGTGAACCACCCGCTGGTCATCGACGGGACCAAGGTGTTCCTGCTCGGCAACGGTTACGCGCCGGTGTTCACCGTGCGCGACGCGACGGGCGAGGAGGTGTTCTCCGGGCCGGTGCCGTTCCTGCCCAAGAACTCCAACATGACCTCGACCGGAGTCGTGAAGGTGCCCGGCGCGAGCCCGGACCAGCTCGGCTTCGAGGGTCTGTTCCTGCCGACGGCGGTGCTCGACCCCAGGCAGGGCCCGGTGTCGGTGTTCCCCGACACGAAGCTGCCCCGTGCGGTGCTCACCGCCTGGACCGGCAGTCTCGGTCTGGACGACGGGACACCGCAGTCGGTCTACACGTTGGACAAGTCGCAGCTACGCCAGGTGACGAGCGCCGACGGTCAACCGCTCGCCCAGTCGCTGGCACCCGGCGCCACCATGACGCTGCCGGACGGGTCCAGCATCACCTTCGACGGCATCCGTCGCTGGACTGCGCTGAAGGTGGCCCGCAACCCCGCAACGACACCGGCGCTGGGTGGCGCGCTGCTCGCGCTGGCCGGGTTGATGCTCTCGTTGTACGTGCGTCGGCGACGGGTCTGGGTGCGCGTCAGTGCCGGCGAGGGCGGGCGTACGCTCGTCGAGGTGGCGGGCCTGGCCCGCTCCGAGGGGGAGAGTCGCGACGTGCTGGCCGAGGAGGTCTCGGCCGTGTCGACCGCCCTGCGCGGGGACGGGAAGGTGAGCGGTGACGGGTGAGGCGCTGGCCGGACTCAGCAACGACCTGCTCTACTCCGCGATGGTGGTCTACGCCCTTGCGATGACCTGCTTCGCCGCGGAGCTCGCGTTCACCCGGGCCCGCCGACATCAGCCCGATGCGGTGCCGGCGGCCTCCGAGATGCGCGAGCTGGCCACGGTCGGGGCCGGACCGGCCTACGCCGTGACCGGGACCGAGGACGACGGCGGGGCCGCGGGCGACATCGGGACCCGGACCGCGAGGTCGGCGCAGTTCGGCCGGGTGGCCGTGTCGCTGACCGTGCTCGCGCTCGTGCTGCACCTGAGCTCGGTCGTGGCACGTGGCCTGTCGGTGAGCCGCCCGCCGTGGGGCAACATGTTCGAGTTCTCGGTGACCGGCGCGCTGGCCGTCACCGGCGTCTACCTGGTCATGCTCAGCCGCCGTGACCTGCGCTACCTCGGGACCTTCGTCGTCGGCCCGGTGCTGCTGACCCTCGGGCTCGCCGTCACGGTGCTCTACACCGATGCCGAGCAGCTCGTGCCGGCGCTGAAGTCGGTGTGGCTGGTCATCCACGTGTCGGCCGCGATGCTCGCTTCGGGGATCTTCACGGTCGCCTTCGCGCAGAGCATCGTGTTCCTCGTGCAGGACAAGCGCGAGCGCAACCCGGCGCGCGTCCCCTCATTCATGGACCGCTTGCCCTCCGCGGCCACGTTGGACCGCTCGTCCTACCGGATGCTCGCCTTCGCCTACCCGATCTGGACGTTCGCGGTCATCGCCGGCGCCATCTGGGCCGAGAACGCCTGGGGTCGCTACTGGGGCTGGGACCCGAAGGAGACCTGGGCATTCATCACGTGGATGGCCTACACGATCTACCTGCACGCGCGGGCCACCGCGGGGTGGAAGGGCCGCAAGGCTGCCTATGTGGCGCTGTTCGCCTACTCGACTTTCCTGTTCAACTACCTCGTCGTGAACATCTGGCTGGTGGGTTTCCACTCCTACGCCGGCGTCGGTTGACCCCGGAGGGACGGTGTCCCCCGGGGGTCAGGTCCGGGCCAGCCGTGTCGCGTCAGCCGGCGGTCCTGTCGATCGACTGATCGGGCGCTGCGCCGGGGCCACCCGGACCACCGGGGCCACCGGTCTGGGTGCCGGTCACGGTGAAGTCCTTCCCGACCTGGACGATGACCTGCTCGCCCGCGTTGGTCACGATGTGCGCCTCGTAGACCCCGTCGGAGTCGGTCTCCACGCGCTGGATGGTCGCGTCGGGGTACTCCGCGAGGGCGGCGTCGCGCACGTTGGTGGCGGTGCTGCCGGTGAGCAGGTTCTCGTCCGAGCGCATGCTCTTGGTCGGGTCCAGGTTGCGCGCCGTGCCCGCCACTGTCCAGGTGACGGCGCTGGTCGTCGCGCCCGCCGACGTCGTGCTGGCGACGGTGGCGCCGCCGGGCCCGATCGCCGGCTGGCACCGCCCTGAGCCGATCCTGTCGACCTCGACCGGGCCGACTGTCCGACGTCGTGGCTAGCGTTGCCGGCATGACGAGGATCGCGCTGTTCCACTCCGTCCTCGGGGTGCGCCCCGGTCTTGAGGCCAACGCCGAGATGCTGCGGTCCCACGGCCACGAGGTGGTGGTGGTCGACCAGTACGACGGGCGGGTCTTCGACGACTACGAGCCCGCCATGGCCTACATGGAGAAGCTCGGGTTCCCGGCGTTGATGGGCAAGGCCCTCGAGGCCGCGGCCGGGCTGCCCTCACCCCTGGTGACCATGGGCTGCTCCAACGGCGGTGGCATGGCTGAGTACGTCGCCGTGAACCGGCCGGGTGTCGTCGGAGTGGTCCTGCTCGCCGCGGCCCTGGACCTCGCCCACATCGATGCGACCTGGCCGACCGGGGTCCCGGTGCAGATCCACACGACCGTGGACGACCCGTGGCGCGAACAGGAGGGCATCGACGCCGTGTCCGCGTCCGTCGCCGCCGCGGGTGGGGCAGTCGAGGTGTTCGACTACCCGGGCTCCGGCCACCTGTTCACCGACCCGAGCAAGGCCGACGAGTTC
>JBBRVU010000106.1:0-14066 GCA_038246575.1 Actinomycetes bacterium
CTAGCGGGAGCAGCAGCTCCAGGCTGGGTCGGCGCTGCCCGGTCTCGAGGCGAGACAGGGTGCTCTTGGACAGGCCGGTCTGCTCGGCCACCTGGGTCAGGGTGAGCCCGCGTTGCTCGCGCACTCGCCGCAGTCGCGGTCCCACCTTCTCCAGCGCCTCGGCCACCGCTGACCCGGACCCGTGGGCCGACGATCGCCCTTGTTGGGCCGACGCGCTGGCGTGCTGTGTCGTCATCCGGCCATTGCACCGCGCGATTCCCGGTTTCGGCAACAACGGTTGCCAGCAGGTTCTCTGGGCGGCGACTCTCGTGGCATGAACGAATACGACATCGTGGTTATCGGCGGAGGCGCCGCCGGACTGTCCGCCGCCCTGGTCCTGACCCGGGCCCTGCGGCGAGTAGCGGTCGTCGACGCCGGGCAGCCCCGCAACGCACCCGCCGCCCACATGCAGGGCTTCCTGGGCTCGGACGGCCTGCCGCCGACCGAGCTGCTGGCTGCCGGTCGGAACGAGGTCGCCGGCTACGGCGGGCACCTGCTCTCCGGCCGGGTCGAGCACATCACCTCCCGCCCTGTTTCCCCCGGCGCCGGGAGGATGCGCTTCGACGTCGACCTCGATGACGGCTCCACCCTTCGAGCTCGGCGCGTGCTGGTCACCACCGGGCTGCGCGACGACATCCCGGACGTCCCGGGCGTGCGCGAGCGGTGGGGGCGAGACCTGCTCCACTGCCCGTACTGCCACGGCCACGAGGTCCGCGACCAACCTCTCGGCGTGCTCGGTGGTGCGCCCGAAGCCCTCGCCCACGCCCACCTCGTGCGTCAGTGGTCCGGCGACGTCGTCTTCTTCGCCAACGGCGACCCGCTCACGGCCAACCAGCGCGAACAGCTCGCCGCCCGCGCCATCGGCGTCGTCGACGCCCGGGTCGCCCGGCTCGTGGTCGAGGACGACCGCCTCACCGGGGTCGAGCTGGTGACCGGTCAGGTCGTTCCCCGGGCCGCGGTGTTCGTCCGGCCCCGGTTCGTTCCCAATGACGCGCTATTGACCCGTCTCGGCTGCGCGACCCACGACAACGGCTGGGTCGCCGTCGATCCCACCGGGCGCACCAGCATCCCCGGGGTCTGGGCGGCGGGAAACGCCGTCAACCCACGCGCTCAGGTGATCACCGCAGCAGGCGAGGGCTCGGCCGCCGCCATCGCCATCAACAACGACCTCGTCGATGAGGACCTCCCTGTCGCCGTCACCAACTTCCGGCTCGGCCTCCCCCTCTGAGGCCCGCCCCGTTCAATCCCATCGGTGCACCACCAACATCCAGCGCCGTTGCGAGCCAACCCGTTTCACACAACAGCAAGGAGTTCATCATGCCCACCGAACCACGCACCCCCCAGCACGCCGGGCCCCCGACCAAGCACCAGCTGGCGATCATGATCTGGATCGCCGTCTTCCCGACGCTCACGGTGCTCAACCTGTCGATCGGACCGTGGCTCACCGACGCCGGCCCGGTGCTGCGCACCTTCGTGCTCGCGACCATCGCGGTCCCGATCGTGATCTACGGGATCATGCCCCGGCTGCACCGCGTGCGGATTCGGCTGTTGTCGCGACGCGCTGCCTGAGGCACCCCTCGGCCTGCCGACCCGGCCACCCGGAATGACCATTGGCACCACACGCCTCCTGCTGGATGCTGGTCCCTGGCCAGGTCCACCCGACGACCCCGGCAGGCAGCATGGAACCAGCTGAGCTCGGCTCGACACGTCGAGCCGTCACTGTCGCGCCGCCTGACCCGCCGCGGGTCGGGCGGCGGTTCGTCACGCTGTACACCCTGTCCTACGCGGGCGGGTCACTGCTCTTCCTCGGCCCCCTGCTGGTGTCCCTGGCACTGAAGGTCAACGACCTCGTCGGCATCGACGACGCACCAAAGAACCTCGCACTGGTGACCGGAGCCGGCTCGCTGCTCGCGATCGTGAGCAACCCACTCTTCGGGCGGCTGAGCGACCGCACGACCTCGCGGCTGGGCATGCGACGCCCGTGGATGATCGTCGGCCTTGCCGGCGGCGCCGTGGGGACCCTGACGGTCGCCGTCGCCCCCAACATCGGCATCGTGCTCGTCGGGTGGTGCATCGCCCAGGTCTTCCTCAACGCCTTGCTCGCCGCCCAGGCCGCGATCCTGCCCGACCAGGTGCCCACCGTGCAGCGCGGCCTGGTCTCCGGCATCCTCGGCGTCTGCCTCCCGGTCGCGTCGGTGGCTGCCACCTACCTGGTCCAGGCCTTCGAAGGACGCCAGTTGATGATGTTTCTGGCGCCGCTGATGGTCGGCAGCGTGCTCGTCGTCATCTTCACCACCTCCCTTCATGACCGCCGGCTCGACATGGGCGACAAGCCACCGTGGTCGCTACGGCAGCTGGTCGGGACGTTCTACGTCAGCCCACGGGCCCACCCGGACTTCGCCTGGGCCTTCACCAGTCGGTTCATGCTGGTCATGGCCTACGCCTTCCTGGTGACGTACCAGGCGTACTACCTGATCGACGAGGTCGGAGTCGCGCAGAGCGAGGTCGCGCACCAGATCTACCTCGGAACCCTCGCCCAGTCGGTGGCCCTGATCATCGCCTCACCGCTCACCGGCCGACTGTCCGACCGGCTCCGGCGCCGAAAGATCTTCGTCATCACCGCCGCGGTGATCTACGCCGCAGCACTGGTCATCATCGCCACGGCCAGCGGGACCGGTCGTTACCTGCTCGGCATGGCCATCGGCGGCCTCGGCTTCGGCATGTACACAGCCGTCGACCTCGCTCTCGTTGTGGACGTCCTGCCGGACACCGGTTCCGCCGCGAAGGACCTCGGCGTGCTGAACATCGCCGGGGCCTTGCCCTTTGCTCTGGCGCCCGCTCTCGCGCCGGCCGTCCTCGCCATCAGCGGGAACAGCTACTCCGTCCTGTACCTCGTCGCGGGCACCTGCGCTCTCCTTGGCGCCCTCGCCGTGGTCCCGATCAGACGCGTCCGATAGAGGCTTCAGGCAGCCTCTCGACCCGTGGCCTGCTTCGCCGCCTGACGACCCACGATCTCACCCAGCCGGTCACATCATCGGGTGATGCCGGGTCACCCCGCCGCTTCGTAGGTTTCGAACCAGTCCCCCGGCACCCGCCGTGGACACACCGCAAGCCACGGAGGCCGTCATGCAGATCACCACCACGAAGCTCACCCGGGCGGCCGGCCTGGCCGCCGTCGCCGCCGGCACGCTGTTCATCGCGGTGCAGGTCAAGCACCCCGAGATCACCCTCGACTTCGTCCAGAGCACCGAGTGGACGGTGCGCCAGTCCATGAAGATCGCCATGGCCACCCTGGCGCTGGCCGGCATCGCCGGCATGTACCTGCGCCAGGTGCGCCAGATCGGGCTGCTCGGGCTGGTCGGCTACCTGCTCTTCAGCCTGGGCTACTTGGCCATGCTGTGCGTCGAGACGATCGCCCTGGTCGTCGTCCCGGCCATCGTTGCGACCTCACCCGACTACGTCGGCGGCGTGATCGCCGTGGCCACCAACAGCAGCTCGAGTGCCGACCTCGGCCTGTTCTCGACGCTCAACATGGTGGTCGCCGCCGGGTACCTGCTCGGCGGCCTCGTGTTCGGCATCGCCCTGTTCCGCGCCGGCGTGCTCGCCCGTTGGGCGGCCGCCCTGCTCGCCGTCGCCTCAGTCCTCACGATGGCCATCCCCCTGCTCCCGATGGTCAACCAGCGCCTGTTCGCCGTGGTCAACGGCATCGCGATGATCGGCCTGGGCTGGTCGCTGTGGCGCGAGCAGCGCTCCGCTGCGACCGACCCCGCGACCAGTGTCGCCCCGGCAGAGCTCGACCCGGCCGGTAACCGATGACCACCCACGGTGCACGTCCCACCCGATCGGCTCGGCCGACCGGGTGGGTGCCGTTCGCGCTGGTCGCCCTCGTGGTCATCCCCGCGGTCGCCGGGTCGCTGCGGCTCGTCGAGCTCGCCGGCGGTCCCCTCCTGCTGCCCGACAACCCCCGGATGACGGCCTCGCCCCTGCCGGTCTTCGTGCACGTGCTCAGCGCGGTGCCGTACGCGGTGCTCGGCGCCTTCCAGTTCTCATCCCGCCTGCGTCGGCGCCACCCGCGGTGGCACCGCACGACCGGGAAGGCCGTCGTGGCCCTCGGCCTGCTGGTCGCGTTCTCCGGCCTGTGGATGACGCTGTTCTACGCCCGCCAGCCGGGCACGGGCGAGCTCGCGTACCTCCTCCGGCTCACGTTCGGCTCGGCCCTGGCTGCCTGCATCGTGCTCGGCTTCTCGGCGATCCGCCGCGGCGACGTGCCGACCCACCAGGCCTGGATGACACGCGGTTACGCCATCGCCCTCGCCGCGGGCACGCAGACGCTCACCCTGGCCGTCGGGCCGGCGGTCTTCGGCCCCGGCGCCCTCACCAAAGACCTCAGCCTGGGCGCCGCCTGGCTGATCAACCTCGCCGTCGCCGAGGCCGTCATCCACCGCTACGCCCGGCCCCGGGTCCCGGCCGTCCTGACCGTGGTGGGCACCTCGTGACCACCGCCCCGCCGCGCGGGTGGCCGACGGCCTACGTCATCCGGGTCAGCGGCCACCTCGACCCGCACTGGGCGGCCGCCCTCGGCCTGGCCCTGGCTCACGACCCGGATGGCACCACCACCCTCACCGGCGCCGTGACCGATCAGGCCGAGCTGCACGGCACCCTCGCGCGCATCCGCGACCTCGGCGTCACGCTCATCTCCGTGGCGGCCACCGAGCCGCGGCCGACGCCATGACGACCTTGGCTTCCACCGCGGCAGTGCCGCGCTGGGGCGTGCCGCCGGTGCAGCTGGGCCAACGGCGGGTGCTCCACCCCGGCCGCCTGCGATGGCTGCGGGCCCTGTCCTGGTTGGTGCTGCTGTTCTTCCTCACGGCGGCAGCGTTCGGCCTACCGTTGCAGTGGGCTGCCGACCACCTCGCAGCAGGAGACGCTCCCGTGCAGCTCGCCGGCCTGATCGGGGCCTGTGTGCTCGCTCTGGTCTGCTACGCCCTGGCCGTCCGGCTCGGCGAGGGGCGCCATGCGGGTGAGCTGGCACTGCGGCCCGCACCAGCAGAGCTGGTCATCGGCGGGTTGCTCGGCTTGGCGATGATGACTGTGCTGATGAGCTTCCTGGCCGCCACCGGTGCCTACGACATCACCCTGCTCGGCGCGGCACCGGCGTGGTCCGGGATCGGCCTTGCCGTGCAGGCTGCCGTGACCGAGGAGCTGTGGATGCGCGCCCTGCTCTTCCGCCTGCTGTGGCGGGCATTCGGCGCCGTGCCCGCATTCGTCGCCTGCGCCGCGGTCTTCGCCGGCCTGCACCTGGCCAACCCCGGCGCCAACCCCCTCGCCGGAGCCACCGTGGCGGTGGCCGGGGTGATGTTCTGCGCCCTGTACGCACTGACCGGGCGGCTGTGGGTGCCGATCGGCGTGCACGCCACCTGGAACCTGGCCCAGGGGTACCTGTTCGGTGCTGCCGTCTCCGGCGGCGACCTCGGCGGGTCCATCGCCGTCAGCACCGCCCGGGCCGGTGTGCCGACCTGGCTGACCGGAGGGGCGTTCGGCCCCGAAGCCTCCGTCGTCGCCCTGGTCCTGCTCAGCGGGGTCACCCTCGCAGCCCTGGCGCTGATCCGCCACCGCACCCAACTGGCTCGGCGCGAGGCCGCCCACCATCTGCACACTGGCAGTCACATGAACCACTTCGACGCCACCCTGCTCACCGGTGCACACCACGGCGAGGGTGCCGAGTCTTGATCGCCACCCTTGAGTGCGGGAACCACGCCGAAGGGCAGAACCCATGACCAGCTTTGCTGCGTCCGGAATGTGCCTGCCTTTGGTGGCCTTCGCAGTCGTCCAGGCCCTTTGGGCGTTCGCTCCCCGGGACCATTCGCCTGGGGTGGGTAGCACGAGATCTTCTCGACGGGTCTTCCGAGCGGCTCGTGATGACTCCGATCGCTCTCGTGCTCTGCGCCCTGATCCTGGTCGTCGCGGTCGGTGGCTGACGAAGAACCCGGCCGGTTCGAGTGGCTTCAGCTGCTGCTGGGGTCGTGAGTCGGTCAGTGGTGCATGTGCATCGCGGCGTCTTCGGCTCGCACGGCCGGCATCCGCAGGTAGGCGAAAGCGGCCAGCGCGAGGGCTATGCCTGCCGCGGCCAGGAAACCGCGGGGGAAGCCGTCCACGACTCCGGTGGCGCTGGCCAGGCTCCCGGCGGTGCTGGCCACCGCCGAGATGATGGCGACGCCGAGGGCGGCGCCGACCTCGTGGCCGGTCATGAGGAACCCGGAGGCCATGCCGGCGTGCTGCGGGGGGATGCCGGCCAGGGCGGTCACGGAAACGGGGACGAAGACCATGCCGACGCCCAAGCCGATGATGAGCATTCCGGGCAGGACGTCGATGGCGAAGTCGGCTCCGGTGGACGCCTGGGCGAGTAGGACCGCTCCCCCAGCGACCAGGAGCAGCCCGATCGCGGCGAGTGCACGTGGCGTGGCGTGGGCCAGGGCGTGCTTGGCCAGCACCGTGCCGACGGTGATTGCGAGCGAGAACGGTACAAAGGCGACGCCGGCCCGGATGGCGGAGTAGCCCATGACGGTCTGGACGAAGATGGAGGTGAGGAAAACGGTTCCGACCAGGATGCCGGTGATCCCGAGCATCACCGTCGTCCCGGCGACCAGGGACTTCACCTTCCAGGTGTGCGGCGGGACGAGCGGGCTGGAGGCGCGACGCTCCAGCGCGATGAAGGCGGCGGCCAGTAGCGCGGATCCGGTCAGAGAGAGCAGGACCCGTGCGGAGAGCCACCCGTGCTGCTCGGTGGCGCCCAGGGCGAAGATGAGCGCGGCGAGGCTTCCGATGAGGGTGGCTGCGCCGAGCAGGTCGAACTGGTTCAGCGAGACGCGCGGCGTCTTGACCTGGGGGACGACCTTGAGGCCGACGAGGAACGCGACGGCGCCGATGGGCGCGTTGATGAAGAAGATGGCCTGCCAGCCGGCCCAGGTGGTGAGGGCTCCGCCGAGCAGCACCCCGGCGGCCACGCCGAGCGACCCGACGGCGCCCCACAGAGCCAGGCCGGTGCGGCGCTGGGCGCCCGAGTACGTGGTCATGATGATGGACAGTGCGGCGGGAGTCATCAGGGCGGCGGCGAGCCCCTGGGCTGCGCGGGCGGTGACTAGCTCGGTGGCGTTGCCGGCGAAGCCGCTGACGACGGACGCGGCGGTGAACATGGCCAGCCCGCACAGGAAGACCCACGTGCGGGAGAGCAGGTCGGCGATGCGGCCGCCGAACAGCAGGCCGCCGCCGGACATCATCAGGTAGGCGGTGACGACCCAGGCCAGGTCGGACCCGTCCAGGCCCAGGTCACGCCCGATCGACGGCAGCGCGGTGTTGACCACCGAGATGTCCAGCACGACCAGCACCTGCGCGGCGAGCGCGAGGGCCAACACGACCCAGGGCTTCCCCGGGCCGTCATCTGGGTCGACGCCGGCATGGTGGGCGGTGGCGGGCGCGCCCCCGTCGTGAGCGGTGCCGGTCGGGGCGTGCGACGTGTGGGCGGCAAGATGGGTCGGGTCGACCGCGAGCGGTTCGGCGGCGGGCTTGGCGTGCATGGCTACTCCTTGGCGGGATGCTGACGGATCGGTCTTCTGGAGGTGTGCACCGCACGGGGTGTGCCGGGCTGGTGCCGCCTCTTACCGTCGTCCGGATGCCGCACGCTCGCGCCGGTCATTTGGCCGGGGTGTGGGCCGGCTGACATGCGGGGTAAGCGCCCGCCAGAGGCCAGCGATCCGGCCGAGTACTCAGTCGAGGTCGAGCTGGGCGAGCTCGGTGCGTGAGCTGACGCCGACCTTGGTGAAGACGTTCCGCAGGTGGAAGGCCACCGTGCGGGGCGATACCCAGCACTGCGCGGCCACGTCCTTGTTCGACAGGCCGGTGCTTACCAGCTGGGCGATCTTGCGCTCCATGGGGGTGAGGTCGAGCAGCGTCGACGGGTCGCGTTTGCGGGCGGTCTCACCGGAGGCGCGCAGCTCCTGTGTCGCTCGGGCCACCAGGGGGAGTGCGCCCAGGTCGGTGAACGTCTCCAACGCCGACCGCAGGTGCCCGCGGGCGTCGACGCGGCGGTTGCCGCGGCGCAGGAACTCGCCGTAGGCGAGGCGGGCCCGCGCCAGGTCGTAGGGCCGCGAAGCCAGGGCGAAGTGCCGCACTGCCTCGTCGAACGACTCCGCGGCGGCCTCGGGATCCGTGGCCGTCAGGGCGTGCCCGAGGTGTATGTCGGCCACGGCCCACGAGCGGTTCGTCATGGTCGCGAACGGGGTCAGCTCGGCCACCCAGGCCAGGGCCTGGTCGCGGTCGCCGGCGCGCACGGCCGCTTCTACCCGGTCGACGGTTGCCATCCGCTGCAGGGCCGGTACGCGCATGGCGGCCACGTGGTGCAGGGCTGCCGCTGGGTCACCGGCGGCGGCGGCGCGGGTGCCCTTCGCCCAGCGGATCAGGTCGTGCACCGGGTCGGTGAGGATGCCGAGCGGGTGCTGGGCGGCGACCCGTTCGGCCTCGGCCAGGTGGTGGTCGAAGTTGTCGCTGCCGGTCAGTGCCGACAGCAGGGTGAGCCAAGCCAAGGGGGCGGCCGTGAGGGTGGGCTGCCCGATGCTGCCTGCGAGGGCCAGGGCCTCGTTCGCGGCGCTTCGCACCACGGTCCAGGCGGCGGGGAGCTGAGCGAAGGCGAGCCGTTCCAGACCGTAGATGACCACCATTCCGGCGCCGAGCTCGCGAGCCGCGGACACCATCGCGGAGTAGTAGAACCGGGCGCCGTCGTCGTGACCCAGGTCGAGGGCCGTGTTGCCGAGGTTGCCCAGCACGTCCAGGTCCTCCACCTGGCGCCCCGCGACCAGGGCCCGGTCGAGGGTGGCCGTCGCGCGAGCCCAGTCCTGCTCCGCGGAGGAAGTGAGCGTGCCCAACAACAGGCGCAGGCAGGCGGTGCGGGCGGTGTCGGCATCGCTCGGTTCCAACATGTGCGCCAGGACATCGTTGGGGAGGCTGGCTCCGCTGTCGCCGCCGAAGGTACGGGTCAGCGCGGCGGCGGACGCCATCTCGAGGGCGCGGCCGTGGTCCGAGTATGCGACCGCACGCGCCCCCATGGTGAAGATGCGGTGCGCGTCGGCGGCGGAGCCGACATAGATCTCGATCCGGGCCCGGAGCCGATCGATGTCCGCCCGAAGCAGCGGGTCGTCGGCGAGCTCACGCGCTGAGGCAGCCAGCGACCGGGCTCGGACAGCCTGTCCGGCGGCCCAAGCGGTGCGCGCGGCACCGAACAACCGGGCCGCGCGTGCCGCCTCGTCCACCGTCAGGGTCGCGGCGCGTTCGAAGGCGTCGGATGCGGCCACGTGACCGCCCCGCTGCTCGGCTCGGAGCGCGACCTGGTGCAGGGCGTCGGCGACGTCGGCGTCGGGGCCATCGGCCGCTGCGGCCCGGTGCCACGTCGCCCGGTCTGGCTCGTCCGGTCCGACGGCGTCCGCCAGCGCTCGGTGCACCTGTCGCCGCTCGAAGCTGGTGGCCGCCTGGTAAACCGACGAACGCACCAAGGGGTGCCGGACCGCGACGATGTCACCGGTGACGGTGAGCAGCCCGGCGCGTTCTGCGTCCTCCCATGCAATGGCGTGGACGCCCAGGGCTTGAGCTGCATGGCGCACGACGTCGACGCGTCCGGTGGAGTCCGCGGCCGCGACCAGGAGCAACGTCTGCACCTCCATGCTGAGCCGGCGGCACCGGTCGAGGAAGGCGCGTTCCACGCCTGCCGTGAGGGTCAGCTGCCGTGGCATCGGTGCCGTCCCGTGCAGCTGGTCTGGAGTCAGCCCGGTGGGCAGCTCCAGCAGTGCGAGCGGGTTCCCGCCGGTCTCGGAGACCAGGCGGTCGACCACGTCGCGGGCCAGCGCGGTGTCACTGAGCGAGTCCAGCAGCTGCCGAGCACTGTCCGCCGCCAGGCCCCCCACCCGCAGCACGGGAAGCCCCTCGGCCACGAACCCGGCCGTGCCGCCATCGTCGGCACGGGCCGCGAACACCATGGCGACCGGGTCGGCGGACAGCTGGCGGGCCGTGAAGAGCAACGCGTCCGCGGATGCGGAGTCCAGCCACTGCGCGTCGTCCACCACACAGAGCACTGGCGCGCCGTCGGCGCCCGCCTCGGTCAACGCCGACAAGGTGGCGACCCCGACCAGGAACGGCTCGACGGTGGGACCGTCCTCGAGACCGAAGGCAACGCGCAACGCCCGTGCCTGGGGAGGCGGCAGCAGGTCGAGTCCCGCGACCGGGCGGAGGAGCCGGTGCAGGGCTGCGAACGGCATCGGCGACTCGGACTGCACTCCGGCAGTGCGCAGCACGCGTGCGCCACCTGCGCCGTGTTGCGAGGCCACCAGGTCGAGCAACAGGGCGGTCTTGCCCACACCGGGCTCTCCCACCAGGACTAGGACGTCGGCGGTTGCGGCACGCGCGTGGTCGACCATGGCGGCAAGCAGCGCCCGTTCTACCTCGCGGCCGTGAAGCACGAGCCACCGTACCGCTCCCGGCGAACGCGGTGCACTCTTCAGATCTCCCTGGGGCAGTGACGTGGCGGGTCGCTAGGTGCATGCTGCGGACATGGGTGACTACGACGTGGTGGTGGTCGGCGGCAGCGCCGCCGGGCTGTCAGCCGCGCTGGTGCTCTCCAGGACTCGACGGAGGGTGCTCGTCGTGGACTCGGGTGTGCCGCGCAACGCTCCCGCCGCGCACATGCACGGCTTCCTGTCCCGCGACGGCATGTCGCCCGCAGACCTGCTGGCCGTCGGACGGCACGAGGTGCGGGGATACGGCGGCGAGGTCCGTGGGGTCTCCGTCACCCACGTGGTCGCGGACAGAACCACGACCTTCACGGTCTCGCTCTCGGACGGGACCCAGGTCTCGGCCCGCAGGTTGCTGGTGGCCACCGGTCTGCGCGACGAGCTTCCCGAGGTCTCCGGCCTGGCTGAGCGGTGGGGACGCGACGTGCTGCACTGCCCGTACTGCCACGGACACGAGGTGGCCGACCAGGCCCTGGCCGTCCTGGGCTCCGCCCCGGAGTCGGTGAGGTACGCGCAGATCGTCCGGCAGTGGTCCGGTGACGTCATCCTCGTCATGCCCATCGGTATCCTCACCGACTTGCAGCGAACCCAGCTGGAGTCCCGGGGCGTCGAGGTCGTCGAAGGCACCGTGCAGCAGATCCTCGTGGAGAAGGACCGGCTCAAAGGGCTGCAGATGGATGACGGTCGCGTGATGGCCCGGGATGCGGTCTTCGTGCCTCCGCGATTGGTGCCCAACAACGACCTCCTCATGCAGCTCGGCTGCGTCATGGATGACGTGGGCTGGGTCAGCGCGGGTCCGTCGGGCGCCACCAGCGCGCCCGGCGTCTGGGTGGCGGGCAATGTCGTCAACCCGCGGGCCCAGGTCATCACCGCCGCTGGTGAGGGGTCCGCCGCAGCCATCGAGCTCAACGCCGACCTGGTCGGCGAGGACGTGGCGAGGGCCACCCGCGGGTAGCTCCGACCAGTCCGATCCACGGGCCCGAACAGACAGGCCTGCGCCTGAAGGGTGATGGGGTCGCGCGCGCTCACTCGTCGAACGGGGCAAGGGCCACAGCGGCCGTGAACGCGCCGTAACGGCGCAGCAGCCTCGCGCGGCCCGCGGGGACCCGAGCCGCCTCGTCCGCCCAGGCGCGCCTGAAGTACTCCTTGAAGTCCTCGCGCGGGTGGGCCGCGACGGCAGCGACCAGGGTGGAACGGGGCAGGTCCCAGCAGCGCAGGCCGACGACGTCGACACCGGCCCCGGCCGCCAGCAGGTAGGCGACCGGCCCGGCCGCGAGGGTGACGCGCGGGCTGCAGTGCATGGTGATCGCCGTCTGCAGGGTCTCGGTCGCCGCGGTGGACAGCCCCACCTGTTCGGACAGGTCGCGGGCGACGCGAGCGGACGTCAGGGTGAAGTCCTCCCGGCCGCGGGCGAGAACCAGACCGGTGTCGTGCAGCAGCGCAGCGGCATACAGCAGCTCAGCGTCGACATCGACCTCTTCGAGCTCGCCCAGGGCCCTACCGAACACGAAGGTGCGGTGACTGTGGTTCAGCAGGGTGGCAGGAAGGGTAGCCACGGCTGCTTGGTGCGCCGCGCGGGTCAACGGGGAGTCCGGTGGCACCAGCCGCTCGGGCGGTAGGTAGGCGTGCCGTCGCGGGTTCAGGCCGAGGAGGACGCTGAACCGGCCGACGGCGTTGCCGAGGTGCACGCGCGCCAGGTCGGCGACCAGGAGACGGCGTTCAGCGGGTTGGAGTCGCCCGCCGGTGCGGATCGTCCAGTCGATCGTTCCCACCGACGTTGCAGGTCTCATGTCCATCTCCTTGGTCACGGTGCGGTCGTCTCAGACCTTGCCGCAACGGTGTCGGGCTCGCCCCGGTCATCTGACCGGGATCGCGGCGGAGGCAATCCCGGTCATTCGACCGGGGCGACGCAGCTGATCGCCGAGGAGCGTGGGTGCTCCACCCGCTCGTCGCCACCCCCACAGGAGCCCGCCATGACCACGCCCATCCGCATCGACCAGGACGTCGCCTCCTCGTCAAGCACGTCACCCTCCCAGCCGTCGGCTGCGCAGCACCGTCGGGGAGCTCGCCTGGCGGTGGTGGTGGCCGGGTCACTGGTCGCCGGTTTCCTGGCCGCCGTTGCCCTCGTCGCCGCGCCTTTGGTGCCCGCCACCGAGAGTGCCCTCACTGGGGCGGTGCTGTGCGGCTTCGCGCTCGGCTGGGCCGCGTTGGCCGGGTTGTCAGCGCGCTTCACCTCGCAGCCGCAGCAGTGGGCCGCTGTGCCCGCCGTTGTGCTCGGCGCGAGCGGCCTCGCGCTGCTGGCCCTCGGGTCCGCGGCTCATCCCGTCGTCGACTGGGTCTGGCCGCCGGTGCTGTTCGGACTCGCCCTGTGGATGGTGAGGCGAGTCCGTCGCGACGTGAGCGGCAGGGCTGCGCGTTGGCTGCTCTATCCCGTCATCGCCGCCATGGGGATCGCCGCCGTGGGCGGGGTCTACCAGACTTTCGGCACGGCCGCTGACGCATCCGTGGCGATGCCGGGTCGGTTGGTGGACGTGGGTGGACACCGCCTGCACCTCACCTGCACCGGATCCGGCAGCCCGACCGTCGTCGTCGAGGCCGGGGGCGGCGAGCTGGCCGCCAATCTCGGCTGGATCACCACCGCGGTGGCCCGCGACACCACCGTCTGCGTCTACGACCGGGCCGGACGGGGCTGGAGCGAGGATGCCGACCACCCCCAGGACGCCGTCGACATCTCCACCGACCTCGACACCATGCTCCACCGCGCCGAGGTGCCCGGCCCCTACGTCATCGCCGGCCACTCCTTCGGCGGGCTCTACGCGCAGACGTTCGCGGCCCGACACCCCGAGGAGGTCGTGGGCATGGTGCTCATCGACTCCACCGCCCCTCACTACGACCTCGCCGGCGTGACGCCGAGCCCACGTGCCCCCGGGACCTATGACCCCCTGCGCCGGTTCGCGGCGCTGACCTCCTCGGCTGGCAGGATCGGTGTCGGGCGGCTGTTCGCCGCGCTTGCGCCCGTCGACCTGCCGTCCCGAGAGCGGGACGAGGTACGCGTCGGAACCGCGATCCCGAGCACGATTGGCAGCACCATCGAGGAATACCTGCGGGCCAACGACTCGATGCAGGAGGCGGCCTCGCTGAGCGACTTCGGCGGCAAGCCGCTCGTGGTGCTCAGCGCCGGCGTCGGCAGCGCCGCCGACTGGCCCCAGAAGCAGCAGCGACTGGCCGACCTCTCAACCGACGGCATGCACCGTGTCATCGCCGGTGCCAGCCACGAGGCCCTGGTCGCGGACCCGGCGCACGCCGCAACCACCAGCCGGGCCATCCTCGACGTCGTCGAGGCGGTGCGCACCAGAACCCCGCTGTCGCGGTGACAGCCTGACCTCGGCGCGGGGCCCGCCCCGTTGCCGGGCCCCCGGCCCCCGGCAGCGGGACGTAACCCGCCCAACGGACCGGGGGCCCCCCGCCCGCAAA
>JBBRVU010000107.1:0-13874 GCA_038246575.1 Actinomycetes bacterium
CTTCTCGCGCAACTCGAACGTCTCGACAACGTCGTCGACCTTGATGTCGTTGAACGATCCGAGTCCGATGCCGCACTCGAAGCCCTCGCGGACCTCGGTCGCATCGTCCTTGAACCGGCGCAACGACTCGACCGACAGGTTGTCGGCCACGACGGCGCCGTCCCGGACGAGCCGAGCCTTGGCGTTGCGGCGGATCTCCCCGCTGCGCACCAGAGCACCTGCGATGTTGCCGAACTTGCTCGACCGGAACACCTCGCGAATCTCGGCGGTGCCGAGCTGGACCTCCTCGTACTCGGGCTTGAGCATGCCCTTGAGCGCGGACTCGACCTCCTCGATCGCCTGGTAGATGACCGAGTAGTAGCGCACGTCGACGCCCTCACGGTCGGCGAGCTCGGTGGCCTTGCCCTGCGGCCGGACGTTGTAGCCGATGATGATGGCTTCGGACGCCGACGCGAGCATGACGTTGGTCTCGGTGATGGCACCGACGCCACGGTCGATGACCCGGATCTCGACCTCGGCGCCGACGTCGATCTTGAGCAGCGCCTCCTCGAGAGCCTCGACAGCACCGGCCTGGTCACCCTTGAGGATGAGGTTCAACGAGCTGACCTTGCTCTGCTCCAGCCAGTCCTCGAGCGAGACCTTCTTGCGCATCTTGGCCAGCGCCGCGTTGCGCGTCATGGCCTGACGCTTCTCGGCGAGCTGACGGGCGATGCGGTCCTCGTCGGCGACCAGGAACTTGTCACCTGCACCCGGGACCGACGTGAAGCCGAGCACCTGGACCGGACGCGACGGGAGTGCCACGTCGAGGTTCTCGCCGTGCTCGTCAAGCATGGCGCGAACCCGGCCGTAGGCGTCACCGGCGACGATCGCGTCACCGACGGCCAGCGTGCCCCGCTGCACGAGGACGGTGGCCACCGGGCCACGGCCACGGTCGAGGTGGGCCTCGATCGCGACACCGCGAGCCTGCTCGTCGGCAACGGCGCGCAGGTCGAGCGCGGCGTCGGCGGTGAGCAGGATCGATTCGAGCAGGGCCTCGATGTTCGTGCCCTGCTTGGCCGACACGTCGACGAAGATCGTCTCGCCGCCGTACTCCTCGGCCACCAGGTTGTACTCGGTCAGCTGCTGTCGGATCTTCGCCGGATTGGCGCCCTCGACATCGATCTTGTTGACCGCAACGACGATCGGGACGTCCGCAGCCTGGGCGTGGTTGAGCGCCTCGATGGTCTGCGGCATGACGCCGTCGTCGGCCGCGACCACGAGCACCGCGATGTCGGTCACCTTGGCGCCGCGGGCACGCATGGCCGTGAAGGCCTCGTGACCCGGGGTGTCGATGAAGGTGATCGCCCGCTCCTGGCCCTCGTGGGTCGTGTGGACCTGGTAGGCGCCGATCGACTGGGTTATGCCACCGGCCTCGCCGGCGATGACGTCGGTCTGGCGGATCGCGTCCAGCAGTCGGGTCTTTCCGTGGTCGACGTGACCCATGACGGTGACCACCGGAGGACGCGCGACGAGGTCATCGTCGTCCCAGTCCTCACCCAGGAAGTCGATGTCGAACTGGTTGAGCAGCTCGCGGTCCTCGTCCTCCGGGCTGACGACCTGCACCTGGAAGCCGAGCTCCGCACCGAGCAGGGCGAACGTGTCCTCGTCCAGCGACTGGGTCGCCGTCGCCATCTCACCGAGGTGGAAGAGCACGGTGACCAGCGACGCCGGGTTGGCGTCGATCTTCTCGGCGAAGTCGGTCAGCGAGGAGCCACGGGCCAGCCGGACGACGGTGGTGCCGTCGCCGCGCGGGACCTGAACGCCGCCCAGCGACGGCGCCGCCATGTTGTCGAACTCTTGACGACGCTGCTTCTTGGACTTGCGCTGCCGACCACGCGGGCCACCGGGACGTCCGAAGGCGCCGGCGGTGCCACCGCGTCGCGGTCCACCGCCGCGGCCGCTGAAGCCGCCGCGGCCGGCGAAACCGCCGCCGCCACCACCACCGGGAGCGCCACCGGGGCGACCCCCGCCTCCCCCGCCGCCACCGCCGCCGCCCGGAGCACCGGGGCGACCGCGACCGCCGGGAGCACCAGGGCGACCCCCGCCGGGACCCCCTGGACCGCCGGTGCGACCCAGTCCGGGTGCCGGACGGGGCGGCATCATGCCGGGGTTGGGTCGGTTGCCACCGCCGGGACGCGGGGCACCGGCGCCCGCGCCCGCGCCTGCGGCCGGCGGACGGGACGCGCCGGGACGCGGCATCCCGGTCGTGCCGCCCGCGCTGTACGGGTTGTTCCCCGGACGCGGCGCCGCTGGGCGGCCCATGCCGGAGGACCCGCCGGAGGTGAACGGGTTGTTCCCCGGGCGGGGTCCGCTGGGACGCGGACCTGGGGTGCCAGGAGCCGCAGGTGCTCCGGGGCGCGCCGGTGCATCGGTCGAGGGAGCCTGCGCAGCAGGCTGCTCCGGCATGGCGGGCGTCGCTGGGGCACTGGGCTCGGGCGGCGCGGCCGGACGAGCCGGGCTCGCGGCCGGGGCCGTGGGTGCCGCGGGCGCGACCGGGGTCACTGGCTCCGCGGCAGGGGCAGCCGGCAACGGGGTGTCGGCGACCGGCGCAGCGGGGGCCGGGGCCTTCTTGGCGGCGGCCTTCTTGGCGGGCGCCTTCTTCGCGGCAGCGTCAGGCGCCGGGGCAGGGAAGGCATCCCTGAGCTTGCGGACGACGGGCGGCTCGACGGTCGACGACGCCGACCGGACGAACTCTCCCAACTCGTTGAGCTTGGCCATGACGGCCTTGCTCTCTAGACCGAGCTCCTTGGCGAGCTCGTAGACCCGGACCTTTGCCACAACTCTCCTGTCTTGGTCCGGGCCGGATCATGACCGGCTGCGGACCGTCGTTACTGCACGGGGGCACTCATGGGTGCTGGCTCATCGGGTGCTCATGGCGTCTCGACTCGCTTTCCGAAAAATGGACGGTCATGCTCGAACGACTGCGGGCGCACGACTACCGCGCCGGTCGGCGCGGTGGTGCTCGCGGTCTCACCCAGTCTAACGCGTCGGCTCTGCGAGGGCATCCCGCAGCGCCTCGAGGTCGAGCGGACCCGGCACCCGCAGGGCCCGCGGGAAGGCCCGGCGGCGCTCGGCCAGGGCCAGGCAGTCCGGGCTCGGATGCAGGTGGGCGCCCCGGCCGGATGCGTCGCGACGTACGTCGACGAGGACGGCCCCCTCGCGAGCGACGACCCGCAGCAGCGCTGCGTCGGGAGCCCGGGCCCGGCACCCGACGCAGGTCCGGACCGGCTCGCTCACTCGGCGGGCTCGACCACGACCGGCGCAGGGGCCGCTGGCGCGGGTCGCTCGACGTCGGGCCGGATGTCGATCCGCCACCCGGTCAGCCGGGCCGCCAGCCGGGCGTTCTGGCCCTCGCGCCCGATGGCCAGCGAGAGCTGGTAGTCCGGGACGATGATCCGGGCCGATCGGGTCTCCAGGTCGACGATCTCCACCTGCGAGACCCGGGCCGGCTGCAGCGCCTCGGCAAGGAACGTCGCCGGGTCCTCGGACCAGTCGACGATGTCGATCTTCTCGCCGTGCAGCTCGGCCATCACCGCGCGGGCCCGGGACCCCATCGGACCGATGCACGCACCCTTGGCGTTCACCCCCTGGCGGTTCGTGCGCACCGCGATCTTCGATCGGTGCCCCGCCTCCCGCGCGATCGCCATGATCTCGACCGTCTTGTCGGCGATCTCGGGGACCTCGAGCGCGAACAGCTTGCGGACCAGGTTGGGGTGGGTGCGCGAGAGCATGATCGACGGGCCTCGCATCCCCTTGCGCACCTGGACGACGTAGCAGCGTAGCCGGCTGCCGTGCTCGTAGCGCTCCCCCGGCACCTGCTCGGGCGGCGGAAGCACGGCCTCGGTGCGGCCGAGGTTGACGTAGACGTTGCGGGCGTCCTTCCCCTGCTGGACGACCCCGGAGACGATGTCACCCTCCATGCCGATGAACTCGCCGTAGGTCTGCTCGTCCTCGGCCTCCCGCAGCCGCTGCAGGATCACCTGCTTGGCCGTCGTCGCCGCGATCCGGCCGAAGCCGGTCGGGGTGTCGTCCCACTCGCGCTGCACGTCACCTGCCTCGTCGGTCTCGGCGGCCCAGACGATGACGTGCCCGGACTTCTTGTCCAGCTCGACGCGGGCGACCGGCTGGTGCCCGTCGGTGCGCTGGTAGGCGACCAGCAGAGCACCCTCGATCGCCTCGACAAGCATGGGGAAGGAGATCTCCTTCTCGTGCTCCAGTGCACGCAGTGCACGCATGTCGATGTCCATCAGGCGTCCTCCTCAGATCGCTCGTCGTCCGGCGGCGCCGTCTTTCGCTTGAACTCCACCTGCAACCGGCCGCGGGCGAGCTCGGCCCAGACCAGTCGTCGCGGCGACCCGGCTACGTCGAGGGTCACTCCCTCGTCGTCGGCCTGCGTCACCCGTCCCTCGACAGCGCTCCCGTCTGTCAAGGTGGCCGCGACCAGCCGGGTCCGGGCGCGCCGCCAGTGCCGCGGCTCGGTCAGCGGCCGGTCCACACCCGGAGAGGTGACCTCCAGGACGTACGGCGCGGCACCCATGGCGTCACGTGCGTGTGCCTCGTCAAGGGCCTCGGAGACCGCCCGGCTGACGTCGGCAACGGCGTCCAGGTCGACGCCGCCGTCGCGATCCACGACGGCGCGCAACAGCCGGCGCTTGCCGGCCGGCGTGACGACGAGGTCCTCGAGGTCGAAGCCGAGCTCGGCCACGACGGGGCCGAGCAAGCCGAGCAGAGCCTCACGGTCCGAACCCGTGCCCATGCGCGGACCTCCCTGCTCTGCTGTTGTGACGTGCCGACCTGACGATAGCGAACGTCGCGGCTGTCATCATCGGCACATGACGGCCTCCCGACCTCGCCGTCGCGTGGTGCTCGCCGGCGCGGGTGCGCTGGTGCTGTCCGGCTGCCTGCCGGGGCAGGCCGAAAGACGCCCGACCGCGGCCGACCGCGAGCGCCGGGTCCGGCTGCGCATCGCCGAGGAGGTCGACGAGCTGGCCGCCGCCTTCGACGCGGTGGTCGACCGGCACCCGGGGACGAGCGGGCTGCTCGGGACTCTCGCCGCGGAGACCCGGACCCATGCGGCGGCGTTGCGCGGACCGCGTCCGACAGCCTCCGACCCGGCGAGCACAGCGACCGCCACGGCGACTCCGACTCCGACCCCCAGCGCCTCTCCGGTGGCCGCCGACCGCGCTTCCGCCGTCGCCGCCCTCGCCGACGTCGTGGCCAGGGCCGGCCGGCGCCGCGCGGGACAGGCGGCACCGGCCCGACCGGAGCTGGCCCGGCTGCTGGCGTCCATCTCGGCCTGTGAGGCCGGGCACGCCGCGCTGCTGCGAGGTGGGCAGCGGTGACCACGGCCTCCCCGACACCCGCGGCCCGGGTCGCCGCCCTGCAACCGGTTCTGGCCGCCGAGCACGCGGTGGTCTTCGGCTACGGAGTTGCCGGTGCCCGACTCAACGGGGCTGACCGGGAGCGGGCCGGCTCCGAGCGGGACAGGCACCGAGCCCGACGGGACAAGCTGACCGAGCTGATCGCCGGGCTCGGCGGGAGCCCGGCGCAGACGGCGGCGGCGTACGACCTGCCCTTCCCCGTCGGCTCGGCCACGGATGCCCGGGCGCTCGCGACGCTGCTCGAGGAGGGTATTGCGGCGGTGTGGGCCGACGCCGTCCTCACGCTCGGCGGCGAGCTGCGGACTCGGGCTGTCGCCGGGCTCACCGAGGCCGCGGTCGCGGCCGCGACCTGGCGAGGCGGGAGTGTCCCGTTCCCGGGGCTCTCCGAACGATCCGAGAACCCAGGGTCAGCGCAGAGCCCGTAGCGGCGCGACCCGCCGCGGCGCCCACTCCTCCAGCCAGGCGTTGAACGCATCAGCCGCGAGCGGCCGGCTCATCCAGTAGCCCTGCGCCGTGTCGCAGCCCAGCTGCTGCAGCCGGTTCCAGGTGTCCTCGTCCTCGACGCCCTCGGCGACCACGTCACGGCCCAGGCGGTGACCCAGGTCGACGATGGCGCCGACGATGGCGAACGAGTCGGCGCCGTCGGCCTCGTCCTGTCCGGGCGTCAGGAACGACCTGTCGATCTTGACCTCCGAGACCGGCAGGCGTTGCAGGTAGGACAGCGAGGAGTAGCCGGTGCCGAGGTCGTCGATCGAGAGCCGGACCCCGAGCGAGCGGAGCCGGTGCAGCGCCTCGATGGCGCGCTCGGGGTCGGCCATCAGGCTGGATTCCGTGATCTCCAAGGTGACTGCTGACGACGGGACCTCGACTGCGGCGAGCGCGCGAGCGATCTCGTCGACGAATGACGCATCGAGCAGGCTGCGGGGCGAGATGTTGATGGCGATCCCCAGCGGGCGACCGGCTCGGCGCCAGCCGGCGCAGGCATCCAGCGACTGTCGCATCACAGCGAACGTCAGTGGTGTGATCAGTCCGCTGTGCTCGGCGACCGGGATGAAGTCGTCGGGCTGGATGAAACCGCGCTCTGGGTGGATCCACCGGACGAGTGCCTCGGCGCCCATGACCTCACCGTCGGAGAGTCGGATCTTCGGCTGGAAGTGCACGATCAGCTCGCCACCGGTGATGGCGTCGCGGAGCTCGGTCAGCAGCGTGAGGCTGGCCGGGCTCCTGACCTCGAGCTCCGGTCGGTACGTCTCGACCCCGGTGCGGCGTGATTTGGCGGCGAACATCGCGATGTCGCTGCGGCGCAGGAGGTCATGGGCCGCGCTCCCGTCCGCCGTGCTCGCGACTCCGAGGCTGGCTTCCACGGTGACCTGCAGCTCGTCGAGCTGGTACGGGCGGGCGAACGCGTGGCGGATGAGCGCCACGACCGAGGCAGTCGTTGCCTCGTCGTCACTTAGCAGCAGCACGGCGTACTCGTTGCCCGACAGCCGCGCGACCAGGGCGTCGGACGGGACGCTCCGGTCGAGGCGCTCGGCCACCATCTGAAGCAGTGCATCGCCCGTCCGGTAGCCGAGGGTGTCGTTGATGTCCTTGAAGCGGTCCAGGTCCAGCAGGATCGCCGTCGCCTGGCCGCCGTCGGCCAGGTGCTCGACGACCCTCTCCTCCAGACAGCGACGGTTGGGCAGGCCGGTGAGCTCGTCGAGCAGGGACCGGCGCAGCTCGTCCTCGGTCTGCTCACGGATGACGTCGGCTCGTCGGGCGTTGCGCAGGGTGACGCTCAGGTGGTTGCCGACCGCGATCAGCTCGCGCAGGTCACTGCTGGCGAAGGTCTCCACGTCGCCCAGCCGGTCGCCCACGAGCAACGTCCCGATGACCTGACCGTCGCCCTGCAGCGGCATCGCGACGGCGTCCCGCAGCCCCGTCGACCGGATCGCCCCGCCGACGGCCCTGTCCTTGGTCCCCCGGCGCACGAGCAACGACCCGGCGGCGAGCCACGGCCCCAGGGCCGCCGCCTTGCCGTCACCGGTGACTTCGCCCACTGAACCGTTGTAGTTGGCGACCCACCGACGGTGCGCTCCGGCGAACTCCTCGTGCAGCACCAGCTCGGCGACCTCGGCCTTGAGTGACCGCGTCATCCAGACCAGAGCCGTCCGAGCAGCAGAGTCGACGTCGAGCTGGCCGCCGACCTCGCCGGTGAACTGGCTGAGCTGCTCGAGACTCTCCGTCCGCCGGCGCAACCGGTTCTGGGAGCGCTGCGCGAACACCAGGACGGCGACCACGACCCCCACCGTCCACAACGCACGCCAGTCGACCGTGACGACGTAGACCAGGACGAGCGCGAAGCTGGCATTCACCAGCGGCGCCACCTGCCCCACACTCAGCAGATCGCGCTGCACGTGCGGCCGCTCACCGGTGTCCGCGGCGATCACCAGGGTCAGCAGGATGCTGCCGAGCAGATCGCTGGTCAGCACTGCGAGCCCGACCGCGAGCCAGGTGCGAGGACCGAGCGGCGGCGCGCCCCCGGCAGCGAGCTGATAGACGGCGACCACGGTGCCGGCCTCGAGTGCGTACTGCGACAGGTTGAAGGCCAGCTTGCGCAGGCTCCGACGGTTGCGCCACGCCAGCGGGGCAAGCGCGCCGACCAGTCGCGCGATGACCAGGTGGGTCGGCGATACCAGGAAGAGCCCCACGACCAGCGGCAGCTCGTTGAGCGAGATCGAGTAGGCGTTGCGGCCGACGGGCAGGTAGACGACGGCGAGCTCCGCAGCGGCAAAGCCGAGGACCAGCAGCCCGAGCATGAGCCAGGGCTGGCCGGTCACGTCCACCGGAGCGGGAAGTCGGTCGACCCGGAGCAGGTAAAGCGCGATCGCTGCCGCGGTGACGGTCGCAATCAGGGTCCAGACCAAGACAGCGCTGCGTCGCCCGACCACAGGGTCGGGCGACGGGTCAGCGGGGTCCGGGGCGTGGACGTCGGGCCGGGAGCGGGGTCCAGGATCGACGTCTGAGGTCACGAGCCCCAGTCTGCCGATGCCCACGACTTTCCGGCCCACGACTTGCCGAGCCAGCTGTCGCCGGCCCAGGACTTTCCGGCCCAGGACTTGCCCGCCCAGGACTTGCCCGCCCAGGACTTGCCGGACCAGGAGTGGTCGGACCAGGACTTGCCCGCCCACGACTTCCCGGCCCAGGACTTGCCCGCCCAGGACTTGCCGGACCACGTCGACTCGCACGCGCAGTCGCCGGTCCACTCCTCGCTGCCCCAGAAGCCTGCTTCCCAGGCGGAGAACGCGGCACTGGCGGGTGCCCACTTCCTCGCGTTGAAGTTGCCGAGGACGTGCTTCTCCCCGGTCAGCTCGACTCCGTTGTCCGCGACGTGCTGACTGCCGCGAGCCTGCTCCAACGAACCGAGGCCGGTGGACTTTGCCCAGCTCTGACTCGACGACGGCGTGGATCGCAGGTAAGCGCGGTAGACGTCGAGCTCGCCGTTGCCGCGACCGGCGGAGTCGGCGTACGGCATCGACTCGGCTGAGTCGCGCAGCAGCGCCTTGACCTGGTCGGGCTTGAGGTTCGGCCGGCTCTCCAGCAGGAGGGCGACGGCTCCGGAGACCACCGCGGCTGCCTGCGAGGACCCGCTGCCCTTGAAGAAGCGGTCGTCGACGCGGGCGCTCGGGTGTGCCTCGTCGACGTAGGAGCCGGGGTTGCGCAGCGACTTGATCGACTTGCCGGGCGCGACCAGGTCGACCCGCCGGGCCGCGTCTCCGCGGCTGCTGAACTCAGGGACCGTGTCGTCGGAGGCGCTGACCGTGTTCTTCGTGTCAGAGGCGCCGACGGCGAGGACGTACGGGTCGTACGCCGGGTTGTTCAGGCGCGGCTGGTCGGTGCCGCTGTTGCCACCGGAGACGACCACCACGATGCCCGCGCGCCAAGCATTCTCGACGGCATGCGTCAGCGGGTCGACGCGGTAGTCCTGCACGCCGTCGGTCCCGTAGGACAGGTTCAGGACTCGGATCGGGTTGCGCGGGTCGTCGTTGCGGTGCTGGACGACCCAGTCGATGGCTGCGACGACCTGCGAGACGTCCACCGCTCCCTCGGCGGTGCCGACCTTGAGGCTGGTCAGCTCAGCTCGGGGGGCGATGCCCTGGAACCGGCCGAGTCCCAGCAGTGACTGCGGGTCGTTGCCGGCGATGATGCCAGCCATGTGTGTGCCGTGACCGAACGTGTCGAGGTAGCGGTGCTCGTCGGACTGGCTCTCGAAGGACAGGTCCGGACCGTTGACGACGTTGCCCGACGTGAGGCCATCGACGGGTACGACGCCGGTGTCGACCAGGGCGACCCCGACACCCTTGCCGCTGTAGCCCCTGGCATAGAGACGGTCGGCGCCGATCACCTGGGCCACGTGGTCGAGTTCGGTGACGCCGTCGTCGACGATCCAGCCGGTCGGTCCGAGCAGGCTGCCCACGGTGCCGCTCAGCAGCCCGGTCGTGGTCGAGGTCACGCCCGTGACCGTCGAGACGAGGCCGTCCAGCAGCCCGGCCTGCGCGGGGGCGGCGGTGCCGCCCAGTGCCGCAAAGGAGAGGGACGTGGCCAGCACACCTGCTGCGACCTGGGTCCGACGTAGCCGACGCTGCATTCTTGATCTCCTCCGTGACGGTGGGACGGCTCCCACCGATGTCAACGGGTCAAGAATCGGCAATACCACTTACCGTAATGAGTAAATTACCCAAAGTTACGCCGGGCGGGGTGACGCCGGACCGCTCGACTGGCCGGTCGGCGTCCACCCCGCGAAGACAGCCCACCATGGTCGACCCTCAGCGCCGTACGACGGTGAACCCTCCGGCGACGACGGTGACGGGAACGGAGCGCGCCGCCCTCGACGTGGCGGCCCGGACCAGGTGGCCCGTCCCGTCGTACACCTCGACCCTGGCCGAACCCCGTCCGGGGACGTCGACCGTCGTGCGCCGGTCCGAGGTGGCGGCGCTGCGCAGGAGTGCGGTGCCGTGCCGGGCCCCGCCGAGCACCAGACGTGACAGCAGCGGCTCGACCATGAGCGCGTCGAGGCGGGCCTCGTCCCCTGCTTCGGCGACCGTGGTCGCGGTGACGGTCGTCCGGCCCCGAGGCAGCGTGACCGGCAGCGTCACCGGTAGCAGCGCTCCTGCGGCTGGCGAGTCCCCCTGGGCTCCCACGTCCCCGGACCGCACCCTGCCAAGGACGCGACCACCGGCCCGGAAAGTCGTCACGGCGCTGCTGCCGGGCTGAAGCTCGACCACGACCTGTAGCAGCCGGGCCGCGCCCCGTCCTACCCGGACCTCGACCGTGCTCGACGCCGGGAGCGCGACATAACCTGAGCCGCCGTACTGCGACTCGCCCGTCCACAGTGACTCCGGCGCGACCGCATGTGCGCCGCCGGTCAGGGTCCCCGTCTCGGCTTGGACGTCCGCGCTGCCAATCCTCTCGCGGACCTCCGCTGTCTGGGCCGTCGCTGCGATGGCGGGGTGCGCATCCAGCGCCAGCATCGAGAGCAGACCGTGGATGGTGGACTCGGCTCCTGCGTTGCGGTTGAGGTTGCCGTTCGCCTCGACGCCGTCGACGGTGCGCCCCGTCGACGGGTCGTAGGCAGGCTGACCGGACGCATTGGCGCCGAAGTACCAGGCCGCAACGATGCCGGCGAGCCGGCGCATCCCCGTCGATCCGGTGACATCGGCGGTCGACAGCAGGGACTGCAGCCGCGAGTCGACACCATAGGCGATCTGAGACCCGTCGATCCGGGTCGGCAGCCGCCCGTTGTCCGGGCCGCCGGATGTCAGCATCCAGGGATCGAAGGTCGCTGAGTCGCTGACCGCCGGGGTCAGCAGGTCGTCGTCGTCCAGGACGATGGACGCGCGAGCCAGGGCAGCCGGCATCTGCGAGCCCCAGGCGTGCCAGACCGACTGCGAGAGCCCCCAGGGCCGCATGGCGCCGAAGGGCCAGCTGCGCGCGTCCCCGCCACCGAGCATCGCGAGACCCGCGGCGAGCTTGCGCAGCGCGTCCCTAGCGGGCGCCGGGCCGTCGGCACCGACGTACGCCGAAAGCCCGAGGACTGCCTCGGCCGTCGCGTCGCCGCCCTCGACGACGAGCCAGGCCGGCGTCTGCCGGCCATCCACGTCGAGAAACATCCCATGGTCGTCGAGCGTCTGGCGCTGTACGGCAGCGATGCCGAGGTCGAGCCGGTCGGCGAGAAAGGCGGCGAAGGCCTGGTCCTCCGGGGAGGCCGAGCCGCGGAACGCCGCGTAGCCCTCTCCGAGCGCCCAGATCGTGCGCGCCAACCAGTAGGACTCGTCGGAGTCGGACGGGTCGGGCAGCTCCTTCGGCTCCGCGCTGGGGTTGAGCGTGCCGTCCGGCTGCATCCACAGGACGACGTTGCCGACGTCCGGTCCGGCGACAGTCTGGAAGAAGGTCAGGCCACGAAGGAGCTGGTAGGCCGTGTCCCGGCTCGAGCCGGAACCGGTCTGGAGCCAGTGCCGGGTATAGACCACGGCTGCCCGCGAGACGTCGTCGGCGTTGTAGGCGCCCTGCCCCCAGGTGCCGTCCGCCCGGCGCTCCCCCCCGCCGATCCGCTCGTAGCTGCCGTCCTCGCGCCGATCCGCGTAGGTCCAGACCACGCCGAGCTCGGGCTGCTCGTTCGCGTGGTACGTCGTGTGCCCGGTCTGCACGGGCGGGGCGACTCGGGCGCCGAGCCAGTCCAGGTGGGCGAGGTTCGTGAGCGGAGTCGGCGGGGCCGCGGCCGCATAGGCCGGGCCGGTCGCCACGAGGGCGCCCAGCAGAGCCAGCACGAGGACGACGATGGCGGTACGTGTGGGCTTCATGTGCTCTCCAGACCTCAGGGTCTTGCCGCTCATGTGTGATCGAGCCTGGCCACGCCGATCTTGGAGTCGGCCATGCCGTAGAAGACGAACCGGACGCCGTCGATCTCCTCGACCGCGGTCGGGAAGACGACGTTCGGCACCGTCCCTTCCAGCTCGTCGCCGGTCTCCGGCACGAGGATCGGCTCGGGGCTGCGGGCGGTCACTCGCGAGGGATCCGCGGGGTCCAGCAGCATGGCCCCGGCTGCGTACCGCACCCGCTGCGTCGTCGGGTCGAAGCCGACCGGCTGCTCGCCGGTGACGCCGTGGTGGATGAGCAGCCATCCCTCCGGGACGCGCAGCGGCGGCGGCCCGGCGCCGATCTTCAGGTCCTCGTAGGGATGCCGGGACAGGGCGACGCACCGGTGGTCACGGGGCCGGGCGAGCGCCCGCACGTCCGCGAGCGCCTCGTCCACCGGGACGTAGGAGATCCAGATGCCGGGCCGTGGGTCGGTGACGCCGGCGGGTAGGTGCACAGTCTCGCCCTCGCGCAGCCACCCCAGGTCCCACATCGGCCGGTGCAGCATCGCGTAGGCCAGGCGGCCCGAGGGGTCCGGGACGGGCTCCGGGAAGAACACTGCGTCCTTGTTCGGGAACATGCACAGGTCCGTGTCCAGGTCCGGCTGGTAGGCGAACTGCACGGGGCCCAGCCGGCGCCAGGTGCGCAGATCCTCAGACACGGCCACCGCGAGGCGAGGACCGAGCGGCCCGAAGGCGACATAGGTCATGAGATGCCGTCCGAGCGACGGGACCCAGGTAGTGCGCGGATCCTCGACGCCGGCGTTCGCGGCACCGCGCTCCCAACCCTCGTCGGGAGCGAGCACCACGCCGCGGCGTTCGACCGCGACCGGGAGTCCGTCCTCGACGACGACCTCGGCGAGTCCCACGCGCGACACGTTGCCCGCCGCGACGAGCCGGGGCAGCAGGTGCAGGCGTCCGTCCGGCGTACGACCACTGGCGGGGTTGAGGACACCGAGCTCCTCGATCGGGTTGCCCGGCTCCGGCGCCATCACGACGCCGAGCCGGGTCAACGAGTACGGGACTGTTCCGGCGGTCGTCGACGTGGACAAGGCGCCGCGGTCGGGCACGGTCATCCCTTCACACCGGAGCCGATGTCGGAGGAAGTGAAGTGCCGCTGGAACGCAACGAACAGCGCGACCGCGGGGGCGGCCAGCACGCAGGCGCCGGCGAGGATCGCGCCGAACGGGTTGGTGGCCCGGCCGGCGACGTTGGACAGGTAGTTGGCCAGCGACACGGCCAGCGGCTGCATGCCGGTGTCCTTGGTGACGAGGAACGGCCAGAGGAACTCGTTCCAGGGCCCGATGAACGTGAGCAGCACCGCGGTCAGCAGAGCGGGGCGCACCAGGGGCAGTGCGATCGACCAGAGGATGCGCAGCTCGCCGGCGCCGTCGATGCGAGCGGCGGAGAACAGGTCCTCGGGCAGTCCGAGGAAGAACTGCCGGAAGATGAAGACGGCGGTCGAGTTGATGGCGAACGGAAGGATCATGCCGAGGTAGCTGTCGGCCAGTCCGTAGCTGCGGACGATCATCACGTAGAGCGGGATGATGAGCAGCTGGAA
>JBBRVU010000108.1:0-13461 GCA_038246575.1 Actinomycetes bacterium
AGCGTGGGACACGAAGACCTCCAGGGTCGTGGAGCGGCGTCTAGACAGCTCCACTCCACGCCCGGAGGCCTTCGCACATCAAGATCCACTAGATCGTGTCGTCACACGACTTCAACCAAGGTCCCTGGTCAGTACATCTAGTCCCGCTTCACCAGCTGCTGGCCGCGGCGCTCAGTCGGCTGCGCCCGGCGGGTGCTCGCCGTCGTGGCGACCGAAGCCGCGACGATCCGGTTGCGGCCGCCTTCCTTCGCCTCGTACAGCGCGACGTCAGCCCGCGCGACCAGCTCTTCCGCGCTCTCGTGGCCGTCCCACGCGGCGAACCCGACCGACACGGTCTGAGCCTCCGGGATGCCCGCGGCGACCCGGCCGAGGATCTGCTGTGCCGTGGGCTCGTCGGTGTCCGCCATGGCGATGACGAACTCCTCGCCGCCCCAGCGGGCAGCCACGTCGACCGACCGCAGGTTGCTGTTCAGCACACCGGTCATCGACCGCAGCAGCACATCGCCCTGCACGTGCCCGAACAGGTCGTTGTAGGCCTTGAAGTGGTCCAGGTCGGCCAGGGCCACCACGAGCGAGTGCCCGTGGCGAGCAGCGTCCGACATGAGACTGAGGATCTGCTCGTCCCAGCCACGCCGGTTCGGCAGCCCGGTCAGCTGGTCGACGGTCGCCAGCTCGGTGTACCTGGCGAGCAGTCCGTCGTGCTCGAGGGCGACTGCGGTCTCGTCGGCGAGCAGCGCCACCGCGCGCGCCGCCCGGTCCGAGATGTCGCCGAGCGCTTCCTTCCAGGTGGCGGCAAGCACCGCTACGACACCCTCGGACGAGACCACCGGCTGGATGAGGACGGACCGAGCCCCCGTCAGGGCTAGCAGGGCCTTGCTGACGAGCGGATGGTCGCGTGCGTCGTCGATGAACAAGGGCTTGCCCGTCCGCCAGACATGAGCGGCGGCCGAGGGCAAGCCGGTGGGCACGCGAGTGCCGGTCAGGTCCAGGCCCGCCGACGCACTGATGATCAGCCCGTCCTCCCCGTCCGACTCCACCAGGTACGCCGACGACGCATCAGCGATCTGCAGCGCCGCGTCCAAGACACTCACGCGTGGATCGTCGCCGGACCGGATTCCCCGCACCACGTCGCTGACGGCGGCGAGGTTGGCTTCACTGTCCGCCAGCTGGGTCTCAGCGGCCTTGCGCTCGGTCACATCCTGCGCGTGGGCCAGCGTCCACGACTCACCGATCGGCCCGTCGACATGGGTGAGGGTGAGCCAGGCCCACCGGATCGTCCCGTCGGGCAGCAGGTAGCGCTTCTCGATCTGGGCGGTGCCTTCCGGGGCGCCCGTGATCATCTGCTGCGCACCACGATTCAGCTCAAGGTTGTCCGGGTGGGTGAACGTCGCACTCGACGAGCCCAGCAGCTCGCTCTCCGTGCGGTCGAGCCACTCGCACAGGGCCGGGTTCACCGCAACGAATCGTCCGCGGTCGTCTGAGAGGCTCATGCCGACCGGCGAGCCGGTGAAGATGCTGCGGAACCGTCGCTCGGACGCCTCGATCCGTCGGCTGGACGCCTCGGTGGCTGCCGCCTGAGCGGCCAGGTCGTCACGGGTGCGGCGCAGGGCGTGCTCGCGACGGTGCCGCACCTCGTGCAGCACGCCGGCGAGCAGCACAGCCATGGCCAGCTGGATGCCGTAGTGACCGGTCTGGTCCCGCTGGTCGAGGGCCACGACGGGCAGCAGCGCCAGCCAGGACAGGCAGCCGACCACGATGAGCAGCGCGGCGGAGCGCCTCGATGTGACGCCGGCGCCGATCGCCACCACGGTGAGGACCAGCGTCGTGGTCTGACTCACCTCCCCGGTGAGCCCGATGTGCGCCAGGCTGTTGACCAGCGGCACGACCGCGATCATGTCGACGACAGCGTTCGGCGCCGCCGACCGGCGCCAGCGCAGCGCGACCGCGATCATGGCCAGCGAGCTGACCGCGGCCACGAGGGCCATCGCCTGGCGGGCGATCCCGGTCAGCAGCAGCAGGTGCAGCGGCGTGAGCCCCGCGTAGAGCACCGCCAGCGAGCCGGCGATGATGCCGGCTCCGCTCGGGGCTCGTCGAGTGCGGGCGTGCGCCAACTCCGACATACAGGGACCTCCGCTGCCTCTATCGGAGGATCCTGGCAAAACCTGTAGAAGCGGGGCCGGCCGGTCAGGAGAAGCTGACGTCCGGCGTCGAGCGGACCGACTCGTCGGTCACCTCGAAGTACTCCGCCTGGCGGAAGCCGAAGACACCAGCGACCACGTTCGACGGGACCGACTCGACGCGGGTGTTGAGCCCACGAACGTTGCCGTTGTAGAAGCGTCGACCGGCCGCGATCCGGTCCTCGGTGTCGGACAGCTCGCGCTGCAGCTCGAGGAAGTTCGTGCTCGCCTTGAGGTCAGGGTAGGCCTCAGCGACGGCGAACAACCGACCCAGGGCTTGACCCAGCAGCCCCTCCTGACGCCCCTGCTCGGCGGGAGACGAGCCAGGTGCCGCGGCCTCGGCGCGGGTCCGGGTCACCGCGTCGAAGACCTCACGCTCGTGCGCGGCGTAGCCCTTGACCGTCTGAACGAGGTTGGGGATCAGGTCGTGGCGACGCTTGAGCTCGACATCGATCTGCCGCCACGACTCCTGCACCAGGTTGCGCTGCCGGACGAACCGGTTGTACGACACCGCCACCGCGACAGCGAGCAGGACGACAAGGGCCAGGACCACCCAGAGTGCAGTCATGGCCGGGGATCGTAGCCGTGGTCCTTCCACACGAACGCCGGAATGCCGCTGATGACGCGACTGAGGACTGCGCAGGTGCGCACCAGCTCGGCAGGGTCGATCCGGCCGGTGTGCCACGAGAGCAGGTGCGTCCCGCAGGTGCGGAACGCCTCCGGGCGCTCGGAGAGCAGGTACTCCATCGTCTTGGGCGGCAGCACGTCGCTGGCCAGCTTCGGGTTGTCGGCACGGACCCGGAAGGCCCGGTTGAAGGCCTCGCTCTCCAGGTCGATGTCACGAGTCAGGCCCACCGCCCCCGCCGCCCTGGTGAACAGGTCCTCCGGGCTCACCTGAACCCGACCGAGGTACGCCGGAAGCGGGACCGCGCACACGCCGAATCGGTGCGTCGTGGTGCTGCTGTTGCCCTTCGAGTCCGTCGACCGGGTGACGTACGAGTAGTCGAACGCCGTGAACGCCCGGCCGGACTCCTGGCCGGTCAGCACGTTGCGCGCACGACGCCGTTCGCCACGCCCGAAAGGGTCACCGGGCCACTGCTCGACGAGTCGCGGGTCCTCACCGGCGTACACCCAGCCGCGGGCGGTCGCGAACTCCATCAGCCGCTCTCGGCGCCTGCGGTCCAGCACGAACGCGCCGACCCCCACGCCGATCACCGCCAGCACGCCGAGGACGATGAACACCGGGAAGAATGACGCGAGGTCGAACACCCGTCACTCCAGGCCGAGGTCGCTCAGGCTGTACGCCGCGAGGTACTGCAGCCCGGCCTCCTGGACCCGCGGCGCGGCGCCGCGTTCCACGATCACCGCCACGGCGACCACCTCGGCGCCCGCCTCGCGCAGCGCGTCGACGGCGTCGAGCACCGAGCCGCCCGTGGTCGAGGTGTCCTCCACGGCCAACACCCGGCGCCCCGCGACATCCGGGCCCTCGATCCGCCGCTGCAGGCCGTGGGCCTTGCCCTCCTTGCGCACGACGAAGGCATCCAGCGCCCGGCCGCGCGCGGCCGCCGCGTGCAGCATGGCAGCGGCGACCGGGTCGGCACCGAGGGTCAGTCCACCCACCGCGTCGAAGCCCAGGCCATCGGTGAGGTCGAGCATCACCTGGCCGACCAACGGCGCCGCCTTGGCGTCGAGGGTGACCCGGCGGAGGTCGACGTAGTAGTCGGCCTCGCGGCCGGAGGAGAGCACGACCTTCCCGTGCACGACGGCCTTGGTGTTGATCTGCTCGAGCAACGCCGCGCGCGGGTCCGCCATGGCAGCGGAGCCTAGGGCAGGCTGCTCCCGTCACGGAGCAGGCCGCTCACGACCAGGACCTGCCCCGCGTTGCCCGACGTGAACGGCCACGGCCGCCCGGCGTCGGCCGCGGCCGTGTCGATGCTGGTGAGCAACCGGTCGGCGGCCGCATCGTCACCCACCTGCAGCCACGCGGCGGCGGCCATCGGCCAGTACCCGACGCGGTCGGTCCCCCAGCGCGTCGTCATCAACGCCTGCGGGTCCGCCAGCTCGGGATGCAAGGCGTCGATCCTGGCGAGCAGCGGTGCGGCGCGCTTGGTGGGCACCAGGCCGAAGGCCACCGCCCACACCTGTTCCAGCGCGTCCGGATAGAGGATCTCGAGGTCTGCGGCCGTGGTTGATCCGTCCTCGTGACGGGCCCAGTCGTAGCTGCCGCGGGCCGGGTTCCACAGGCCCGCGACGCCGCGACGTACGCCGTCGGCGACGCTGCGGGCCCGCTTGGCCCGGCGGGAGTCGCCGAGCGCGGCGAACAGCCGACCGGCCGAGGTCATCCCCGCGTACACCTCGGCCTGGTCCATCAGGTACGCCACCCGCCAGGTCGGCTTGGCCCAGGTCAGTCCGTCGCTGGCGACGGTCGACTCCACGGCACGCAGTGCACCGTCGAGCCCCGGGGCGAGCGCAGTCAGGCGTCCACGGGCCGCACCCGCGCCATCCAGGGCCCGCGTCGAGCGGTAGGCAGCTTCAGCTGCCAGGGCGAACAGTGCCGCATAGGAGTCGGTGGAGTCCATGTCCCCGGTCGACGCGAGCGATCCGTCGGCCGCGACTGCGTAGTCGGTGACGTAGCCCCTCTCGTCCTGCGAGTCCGCGTGCCAGGACAGGTGCGCCCAAGCGCGCTCCAGTGCGGCCCGGTCGCGGCTGCGGCCGGCCTCGTCGGCGAGTCCCCAGGCCGCGAACCCGCCGATGTAGGGATCGACCCGGGTCCGGTCCGGGTAGGTCGCCAGCGCACCCGACGGCAGCGCGGCCGTCGACGCCCACGCGGTGTCCTGCGCGCGCGACTCGGGCGCGACCAGGGCCGCTGCGGGCGAGGCCACCGCGAGAGAGATCAGCATGATCCCGGCGCTGAGCACGGACCTCGGAGCTCTCATGGCCGGACCCTAGTGCCGCGGTGCGGCGCTCAGGGGCGTCGCGCCGGCGCTTCCACCGTCTGTCCGACAGTCCGGTGCCGACTGTCACCGGTGGTGTCGGAGAGTAACCCTGGCGGGGGGGACCGATCGCGCAGTCAGGGCAGGCGACGGGACGGCACCGCGAGGACCGCGAGCAGCGGCTGCACCAGCGGGCCGATCAGCAGCGCGTAGAGGACCGTGGCGACCCCGAGCATTCCCCCGAGCAGCCATCCAGAGGCGACCACGGTCACCTCGATGCCGGTCCGCACCAGGCGCACCGACCAGCCGGTCCGCCGCACCAGCCCGGTCATCAGCCCGTCCCGCGGGCCGGGCCCGAGATGCACCCCGATGTACGCCGCGGTCGCGACCGCATTGCCGACGATGCCGGCGGCGACCAGCGCACCGCGAAGGACCAGCCCGTCCCCGACGTCGGGCAGCACCGCGAGCGACGCGTCTACCGCCAGCCCGATGACCACGACGTTGCTCACCGTGCCGATGCCCGGGCGCTGGCGCAGCGGCACCCACAGGAGCAGAACCAGCGCTCCGACGACCACCGTGATCGTGCCCAGCGACAGGTTGACACTGCGGGCGATGCCCTGGTGCAGGACGTCCCACGGCATCACGCCGAGCTCCGAGCGGACCAGCAGCGCCATCGAGAACCCGTAGAGCACCAGGCCGGCGTAGAGCTGGCCGAGCCGCCGGGCCAGGCGCCGGGAGCCACGGGGACCGCGGGGGTCGACCGGGCCGGGCGGCGCCGGGAGGGCTTGCGTCATGAGGTCATCATGACCCAGGCCGGCAACGAGAAAGTCCCATGACCGGACAGTGCCTGCCACTGGCCCGTCAGTGGCGGTGCGCCTTCCACCGCCACAGCAGCAGCAGGAGCACCAGTCCGCCCAGCACCGGCGCGAGGCGCTTGAGGACGGGCAGCCCAGCGGTGTCGAGCAGGTCGATCGGCTGGTTGTCCGGCACCCGCCGCAGCGGCGTGGTGGCGGGGCCGGTCCGGGCCTGCGGAGCCGGCGAGGTCGCGGCCGCGGCGATCCCGGCCGAGGCGGTCGCCGGCTGGCTCCCAGCCCCGCCGGACGACGAGCTCTGGTCCGGGCCACCCCCGGAGACCGACCCGTTCGCGTCGGCGGCGACCGGTGCCGCCGCTGCCGCCGTTGCTGCTGCCGGAGCAACCTGCCCGGACCGGATCTCGTCGGCCAGGCAGTCGGCGAAGATGCCCAACAGCTTGTTGCCGACGTCGGCCATCACGCCGCGGCCGAACTGCGCCGGCTTCCCGGTGATGGCGAGGTCGGTGGTCACGGTGACGTTGGTGGCCGACCCCCCGTCGTCGGTCAACCGCGCCGTGATGGTCGCCTTGGCCGTGCCGCTCCCCCGGGCCTCCTTCGCGCTCGCCTCGATGACCGCCCGTCGCGCCGCCTCGTCCTTCTCGGTGAACCTGGCGGTGCCGGCGTAGGTCACCTGGATCGGGCCGAGCTTGACCTTGACCTTCCCGACGATGGTCTCGCCGTCGAAGGACTCGACCAAGGCGCCAGGCATGCAGGGCGCGATCCGCTCGACGTCGAGCAGGACGTCCCACGCCTCACCGATGGGGACAGGAACGCTGAACTGGTGTTCCAGCTGCATCCGGTCAGCTCCCCCCTGCCGCAGCCAGGACGGCGCGCCTGGTCAGCACGCGGGCCAGGTGCTCCCGGTAGTCGGCCTTGCCGTTCAGGTCGCTCGGGGCGCTCGCGCCCTCCGCAGCCCGGTCGGTCGCTGTGCCGACCGCGTCCATGGCTGCGCCGGCAAGTGCCTCCTCGACACCTGCGGCGTGGACCGGCGTGGAGCCCATGTTGGTCAGCGCCACCCGGGCCTCGGCGATCGAGCCGTTGTCCCGGCGGACGGCGGCGGCGACCCCGACGATCGCCCACGACTGAGCGACCCGGTGGAACTTCTCGTAGCGGAAGCCCCACCCGGCACCGAGCTTGGGCACCCGCACCTCGACGAGCACCTCGTCGGGCTGGACCGCCGTCTGCAGGTAGTCGACGAAGAACTCCTTCGCCGGCACCGTGCGGCGCCCACCGTTGCCGGCGATGACGAACTCCGCCCGCAGCGCCAGAGCGACTGCCGGCAGGTCGCCGGCCGGGTCGGCGTGCGCCAGTGCGCCGCCGAACGTCCCGCGGTGACGGACGGCCGGGTCGGCCACCGTCTCGGTCGCCTCGGCGATCAGGCCGGCGTGCTGGCGGACCAGCTCGTTGCGCATCACGTCGTGGTGGGTGGTCATCGCGCCGATGACAAGGTGGTCGCCGTCCTCGCGGACGCCTCTCATCTCCTCGACCCGACCGACGTCGATGACGACCTCGGGATAGGCCAGCCGCAGCCGCAGCAGCGGGATCAGCGACTGGCCGCCGGCCATCAGCTTGGCGTCGTCACCGTGGGAGCCCAGGGCGGAGACGGCTTCGTCGACCGAGCCAGCCTTCACGTACTCGAACTCGGCGGGGATCATGCCGACTCACCTCCCGCGGTGCTCTCGGTGCTCGGCCCGCCGTAAGCGACCGTTCCTTCCGCGGCCCGGTCACCTCCCTCGGACCCTGACTCGTGGATAGCTCGCCAGACCCGTTCGGGCGTCATCGCCATCCGGATGTCCTTGACGCCGAACTGGCGCACCGCGTCGATGACCGCATTGGCGACGGCGGGTGTCGAGGCGATGGTGCCCGCCTCGCCAACACCCTTGACGCCCAAGGGGTTCGTCGTCGACGGCGTCACGGTGCGGTCGGTGTCGAAGTGCGGCAGGTCGGGTGCCGCCGGCACGAGGTAGTCGACCAGCGAGCCGGTCACCAGGTTGCCGTCCTCGTCGTAGACGGCCTCCTCGTACAGCGCCTGCGCGATCCCCTGTGCGAGCCCGCCGTGCACCTGGCCCTCGACGATCATCGGGTTCACGACGTTGCCGATGTCGTCGACGCACACGTACTTGCGGATCTTCGCCATGCCGGTCTCGGTGTCGACCTCGACCGCGCACAGGTGGGTGCCGTGGGGGTAGCTGAACGACGCCGGGTCGATCGTGGAGTTGGCCTGCAGGGTCGGCTCGACCCCCTCGGGGAGGTTGTGCGCGGTGAACGCCTCGAAGGCGACCTCCTGGATGCTCTTGGTCGAGCCGGGCGTGCCCTTGACGGTGAACGACCCGTCCTTGAACTCCAGGTCGGCCGGGTCGGCCTCCAGCATGTGAGCGGCGATGAGCTTCGCCTTGTCGACCACCCGCTCGGCGGCAGCCACGACGGCCATCCCGCCGACCACCAGCGACCTCGACCCGTAGGTGTCCATGCCGTACGGCGAGGACGCGGTGTCACCGTGGATCACCTGGACCGCGTCGGGGTCGACGCCGAGGGCGTCGGCCGCGATCTGGCTCCACGCTGTGACGTGGCCCTGGCCGTGCGGCGAGGACCCGGTGACGACCTCGACCACGCCGGTCGGGAGGACCCGGACGGTTGCGTGCTCCCAGCCTCCCGCGACGTACTTCAGCGAGGCGAGGATGCGCGACGGAGCGAGACCGCACATCTCGGTGAACGTCGAGACGCCGATGCCGAGCTGGACGGGGTCCATGCTGTCGCGACGCTCCTGCTGCTCGCGGCGCAGCCCGTCGTAGTCGAGCATCTCCTTGGCCCGCGCCGTGGCCGCCTCGTAGTTGCCGGAGTCGTACTCGAGCCCGGCGATGCTGGTGTAGGGGAACTCCTCGTGCTTGATCCAGTTCCGCTCGCGCAGCTCGAGGGGGTCGACGCCGAGCTCGTCGGCCAGGTCGTCCATGATCCGCTCGATCGCGAACGTGGCCTCGGGCCGTCCAGCGCCTCGGTAGGCGTCGGTCGGCGTCGTGTTCGTGAACACGCCCGTACAGGTGAAGTCCAGCGCGTCCATCTTGTAGATGCTGTTGAACATGAACGCGCCGAGCAGCGGCGTGCCGGGCGTGATGATGTGCAGGTAGGCGCCCATGTTGGCCAGCAGGTCGACCCGCAGCCCGAGGATCTTGCCCTCGTTCGTGACCGCGAGCTCGATCTCCTGGTGCTGGTCGCGGCCGTGGTGGGTGACCTGGGCGTTCTCGCTGCGCGACTCGGTCCACTTGATCGGCCGGCCGAGCATGCCGGAGATCTGGGTGGCGAGGATCTCCTCGCGGTAGAACTGCAGCTTGGAGCCGAATCCGCCGCCCACGTCCGGGGCGATGACCCGGATCTTGTTCTCGGGGATGCCGGTGGTCAGCGCCATCAGCACCCGCACGATGTGCGGGATCTGGGTGGCGCTCCAGATGGTGACCTCGCCGTCGGCCCCCGTCGGGGCGGCCACGACGGCCCGCGGCTCCATCGCCATCGGGATCAGGCGCTGGTTGACGTAGTGCCGGGTGAAGACCCGGTCCGCCTTCGCCTTGGCGGCCTCGTAGTCACCGTTGCCGAACTTCCACGTGTAGCACTTGTTGGTGCCCGGGTCGTCGTGGACGGCGGTGGAGCCCTCCTCGAGCGCGGCGTGCATGTCGACCACCGCGGGGAGAGGCTCGTAGTCGACCTCGATCGCCTCGAGGGCGTCGGCCGCCTGGTAGCGGCTCTCGGCGATGACGACCGCGACGGCGTCGCCGACGTAGCGGACCTTGTCGACCGACAGCGCGAGGTGGGGCGGCATGACCATGTCGTCGGTGACCGGCCAGACGCACAGTGCGCCGGCGTTCTTGTCACCGAGGTCTGCTCCGGAGTACGCGGCGACCACGCCCGGCCGCTCCAGTGCGGCGGACACGTCGATGTTGCTGATCCGGGCGTGGGCCATCGGGCTGCGCAGGACGGCCATGTAGAGCATGCCGGGCAGGACGATGTTGTCGGTCCAGTTGGTCTTGCCGGTGACCAGGCGCGCGTCTTCCTTGCGCTTGAGCGGCTGCCCGACGGACTTCTGGCGGGCCTCGGGGGCTGCCTCGGTGGCGGTCACTTGGAGCCTCCCGCGGCAGCCGCGTGCTGCACGGCCTTGACGATGTTCTGGTAGCCGGTGCAGCGGCAGAGGTTGCCCTCGAGCCCGTCGCGGATCTCGTCCTCGCTGGGGTTCGGGTTGTCCTTGAGCAGATCGATCGAGGCCATGATCATGCCTGGTGTGCAGTAACCGCACTGCAGCCCGTGGCACTCCTTAAAGGACTTCTGCATCTGGTGCCACTCGCCGTTCGCGAGGCCCTCGACGGTGGTGATCTCGGCGCCGTCGGCCTGGACGGCGAGCACGCTACAGCTCTTCACGGTCTGCCCGTCGAGCTCCACGGTGCAGGCGCCGCAGTTGCTGGTGTCGCAACCGATCGGCGTGCCGACCTTCCCGGCTCGTTCTCGGAGGTAGTGGACCAGGAGCAACCTGGCCTCGACCTCGTCCTCACGCCGTTGTCCGTCGACCGTGACTGAGATTCGCACCATGTGCTCCTTGCGTTCGTTCGGGCCTGCGCAGGGGACCGACACCTCGTTGCGAAGCCAATCACGTCACCGCGAGCCTGGGAAGGGGTGCGATCCATGTCAGAGTGCAGGGGTGCAGATGCATCAGCCCGCGCAGCGGCTCGACGGCCTCGGGACGACGATCTTCGCGGAGATGTCCGCCCTCGCACTGGCCACTGGATCGGTCAACCTCGGGCAGGGCTTCCCGGACACCGACGGCCCCGCTGAGGTCGCCGACGCCGCCGTCGCGGCGCTGCGGGCCGGGGTCAACCAGTACCCGCCCGGGCCCGGGATCCCGGACCTGCGGCTGGCCATCGCCGAGCACCAGAACAGGTTCTACGGCCTCTCCCTCGACCCCGCCAGCGAGGTGGTGGTGACCACTGGCGCGACCGAGGCGATCGCCGCGGCCCTGCTCGGCCTGGTCGACCCCGGCGACGAGGTGATCGCGCTGGAGCCCTTCTACGACTCGTACGCCGCCTGCATCCAGATGGCCGGCGGGGTCCGGGTCCCGGTGACGCTGCGAGCACCTGACTTCCGGCTCGACATCGACCGGTTGCGCTCGGCCGTCAGCGATCGGACCCGGCTCATCCTGCTCAACACGCCGCACAACCCCACCGGCACGGTGCTGACCGAGACCGAGCTCGCCGCAGTCGCCGAGCTGGCCGTCGAGCGAGACCTCATCGTGGTCACGGACGAGGTCTACGAGCACATGGCCTTCGACGTGGCGCACCGGCCACTGGCGACGTTCCCCGGCATGGCCGAGCGGACGCTGACCGTAAGCTCGGCGGGCAAGACGTTCTCGTTCACCGGCTGGAAGATCGGGTGGGCCTGCGGGCCCGCGTCCCTGGTCGGAGCCGTGCTCGGCGCGAAGCAGTTCCTGACCTTCGTGTCCGGTGCTCCCTTCCAGCCGGCGATCGCGGTCGGGCTCCGGCTGCCGGACGCGTACTTCACCGGGCTGCGGGAGTCACTTCTGGCCAAGCGCGACCGGCTGGTGGCGGGGCTGCGCACGGTGGGCCTCGAGGCGTACGTCCCGCAGGGCACCTACTTCGTCACTGCCGACGTCGCTCCGCTGGGCTACGACGACGGCCTGGCGTTCTGCCGGGACTTGCCGCAGCGCGCCGGCGTCGTCGCGATCCCGACCCAGGTGTTCTACGACGACGCCGAGGCCGGGCAAACGCTGGTGCGCTTCGCGTTCTGCAAGCGCGACGAAGTCCTCGACGAGGCTGTCGAGCGCCTGCAGAAGCTGCGGACTGGCTGAGGGTCTGCGGACGTCAGCGTCACCGGCCCCGCCGGCGCCGGCGGGACACCGCGCTGATGAGGCGGGTCGGCAGGAGGCGGGCAACGGCCACGACGGTCTTGTACTGGCGTCCCGGCACGCAGAGCACCCGACCGCGGGCCAGGGCGGCGAAGGACTCCGACACGACGTCGTCGGCCTGGAGCCACAGCCAGCTCGGGGGCCCGCTCATGGTCATGCCGGCCCGCTCGTGGAACTCGGTGCGCGTGAAGCCCGGGCACAGCGCCTGGACACTGACCCCGGTGCCGGCGAGGTCGGCCGCCAGCCCCTCGGTGAACGCCGTGACCCAGGACTTGCAGGCGCTGTAGGTCCCGCCTGGCAGGAAGGCCACAACGGACGAGACGTTGATGACCGCTCCGTGGCGGCGCTCGGTCATGCCGGGCAGCGCCGCGTGGGTGAGTCGCAGAACGGCGCGGACGAGCACCCGCAGCTGCCGCTCCTCGTCGTCGACGGGCGAGGAGCGGAACCCGTCCTTGAGTCCGAAGCCGGCGTTGTTGACCAGCAGGTCGACGGGCCGGCTTGCATCGGCCAGCCGGGCCTCGACCGAGAGGCAACCCGCGTCGTCGGCGAGGTCGGCGGGCAGCACCTCGACCTTGACGCCGTACGTCCTGCTCAGCTCGTCGGCGAGTGCCTCGAGCCGCACCTGGTCTCGCGCGACGACCACGAGGTCGTAGCGGTCGGCCGCGAGGCGACGCACGAAGGCGGCACCGATGCCGGCCGTCGCGCCGGTGACGAGAGCAGTGGCCACGGCCTCACCCTGACACGACCGTTCGTGCTGATCACGGTGGGTGCTCAGGATGTCAGCTGAGCTGATCACAGTGGGTGCTCAGGACATGAGCTGATCACGGTGGGTGCTCAGGACAGACGCGTGGCAAGTCGGTGGGTCCCCGACCAGCGCGCCGCGCTTCTCGCGCGTCTCCGCGGGCACCAGGGAAAGCGGCTGCCGGCGCCGGCGTCAGCTGCCGGGACGAGCTGCAGCCGACACGGTCAGGCCGGAGGCGGACTCGTCCAGCTCGACCCGGACGGTGTCGCCGTCGCGGATCTCCCCTCCGAGCAGCGCCCGCGCCAACGAGTCGCCGATCGCAGTCTGCACCAGCCGGCGCAGCGGCCGGGCGCCGTAGACCGGGTCGAAGCCGGTGCGCGCCAGCCAGTCCCGTGCCTCGGCCGTGACGTCGAGCGACAACCGCCGTTCCGCCAGCCGGCGGCGGAGCAGCTCGACCTGCAGGTCGACGATCCGCGCCAGGTCCTCGACGTCCAGCGCGTCGAACACGACGATCTCGTCCAGCCGGTTGAGAAACTCCGGCTTGAACGCCACCCGCACAGCGCCGAGCACCGCCTCGCGACGGGAGTCCCGCGTCATGGTCGGGTCGACGATGAAAGTCGAGCCGAGGTTGGAGGTGAGGATCAGGATCGCGTTGCGGAAGTCGACCGTGCGGCCCTGGCCGTCGGTGAGCCGGCCGTCGTCGAGCACCTGCAGCAGCACGTCGAAGACCTCGGGGTGGGCCTTTGCTTGGCGATGGCCGAACCGGTGCCGCGATCGTGGAACACCCCGACGTCGACAAGATCGCCTTTACCGGCAGCACCGATGTCGGTCGCGCCATCCGCGTGGCGACAGCGGG
>JBBRVU010000109.1:0-13451 GCA_038246575.1 Actinomycetes bacterium
GAACGGGCCAACGCGCTGCTCAAACGCAGCTGGAAAGCGCTCGAACGCGTCACCCTCGACCCGTGGAGAATCGGCGCCATCACCGCCGCCGCTCTCGTCCTACTCCACCTTCAGCGGCCAGTCCGGTGAGAAAACCTCACCGTCCGTGAGTAGTCGCAACCAGCCGCCTTCGAGAAGTATGCGTTGCCCCATTTCCCGTTGTTGGTCGAGGGGTTGCGGTGGCCGGACGCATACCAACTCCAGCCGAATCGGACCTTGTACATCCCGTTGCCATTGGCGTACCAAGAAAAAATCTTCTTCTGTTGAGGTATACCAAATGTTGTCGTCGTGTAGCGGGTGTTGTCTCCTCGCGCTTCTCCAGCGTACTTGTTGCCATTCTTATACAGCGAGAGGCCGTAGGACGCTTTGATGGCTGGGCCCGTGTCGACGCCGACTGTGTCCTTCGAAAACCTCGAAACCTGTATTGTAGAGGAGGACTTTAGCGTATTCGGCGACTGAGCCTATCTGCCTATTGTCGATGCCGTAGTAGGCGGTGGCGGTGGTCAGGACATGCGTCATGTCGTACTCGAGGCAGGGATTTGCATTGCAGTACCCGTCGGGGCTAGCGACCCGCATCAGTTCTCTCTGTGACGTCGTCGACGACGGCCCGAACGCGCTCGGGATCCTGACGTTTGGGCATGCAGGTCCATCCGCCGCTTCGCTCGGCGAGCACGGGTGCGTCTTCACACGTACCGAGGTTCGCGAATTGCGTGTCGGGGGGGGCGGCGGTCGGACCCGGCGTCGCGCCCACCGCGAGCAAGACCAGGCTCGCGGCAGCGAGCAAGACCTTGCGCGAGCCAGCCACCATGGCAGTCCTCCAGCCGCTAGAGATCCCTGGCAATCAGCCTGCAGGCTCCCATCGTCTGATGTCAACCCTCCTCGCTGACTCCCCAAAGCGTCGCGGACATCGCTTGGCTCGTGCTGCTCGAACCGACGTCCTAGCTCGTCGGTATGTTCGAGGATCTCCTGCAGGCTTCTGGGCATGGTCATCACCTCAAGTACCTTCTTCGGCGGGCATCGCGTGAACGATGACGGGGCCGTAGGTGGTGTCGAGAACTCCGAGTTCAATGAGTTGGGCGGACCTGGACGGCCCGACGATCATCACGAAGCCGTCGTCGACGTCCTCATAGCCACCGGGGTGGTCGAACGCGCGGAGGACGTCTTCGTCGGCGACGCCGTGCTTGCGTGCACAACTTCCCCGCCCATCGCGAGCGACTGCTGGTGCTGGCCGAGCGGCGGCCCGGCTGCGACCTGCGGCGCAGCCGGTCGAGGGCGGCGTCCTCCTGGTGCGGTGCGGGCTGCCCGATGGTGGGCAGGGGCCCGCCGAGTGTGCCGATGGCGAAAGCCATTGCCGGCGGCGCGGTACGCGGTGAGGGTGCCCGGCATGCGCTTCCTCGTCCTCGGCGGCACCGCACCCCTCGGTCACGCCGTCGCCGCGACGGCCCGCGACGCCGGCCACGACGTCAGCTGCCTGGCGCGGGGAACCAGCGGGCCCGCTCTCGACGGCGTCCGGCTGGTGCCGGCGGACCGAACTGCGCCACGCGCGTACCAAGGCGTGCTCGACGAGTGGGACGCCGTCCTCGACGTGTCCTGGCAGCCCGGGCAGGTGCGCTTGGCGCTGGCGGCCATCGGCGACCGGACTGCGCACTGGACGTACGTGTCCAGCTGCTCCGTCTACGCCGCCCACGACGAGCCCGGGGCCGACGAGACGGCAGCGCTCCTGCCACCGCTGGCGGAGGACGTGGACACGGCGGCCGAGGACGAGTACGGCGAGGCCAAGGTGGCCTGCGAGTCGGCGTGCTCGGCGGCCCTGGGCGACCGCTTGCACGTGTCGCGGGCCGGTCTGCTCGGCGGGCCCGGCGACCGGAGCGACCGGGCGGGCTACTGGGCGGGGCGATTCGCGCGCGGCGGGGACGTGCTGGTGCCCGAGGGGGCCGGTCAGTCGGCGCAGCTGCTCGACCTGCGCGACTATGCGGCCTTTCTCGTGGGAGCAGCCGAGCGGCGCGCCGTCGGCACGCTCAACGCCGTCGGCGACGTGATGCCGCTCCGCGCGGCCATCGACCTGGCGCGCGACGCGGTTCGCGAGTCGGCGCCGGACGCTGCAGCCGGGCCGGTGGTGGTCGACGACGCCTGGCTGGTGGACCAGGGCGTCGAGCCGTGGATGGGACCGGACTCCCTGCCGCTGTGGCTGCCGGACCCGGCGTACGCCGGCTTCGCCGCCCGCTCCGATGCGTCCGCGGTGGCTGCCGGTCTGCGGCGGCGGCCGCTGGCCCTCACGTTCGCCAGCATGCTCGTCGACGAGCGCACGAGGGGACTCGACCGCCCGCGCCGGGCCGGCCTGTCGTCTGCGCGCGAGGGCGAGCTGCTCAGGGCGTGGCGGATTCGTCGGGCCTGACCTCGCCAGTGTCGCCGCTCGGCGCGGCCGGAGCTGCCGACGCCGACTCCGCGGGTGCCTCCGGTGCCGGTGGGGGCGTCTCATCGGCGGTGCCGCTGGCCAGGAGCCGGTCCAGGACGGCCCCGCTGAGGCGCCGGAAGGCCCGCCGCTCCCGGTCGCGTTCGAGCACCGCGACCTCGAGCTGCCCGGCGGACAGCTCCCGCGGCTCCGCGCCGTTGGCCCCGTCGCGGGCCAGGCCGTCTACGGCGAGCCGCAGGGCGCCGGCCAGCGTGCCGCCGGCCTGGTAATGCTCCGCGACGTAGCGGGCGATCGTGTCGGCCTGACCGCCCATGACGGAGTGGCCCTGCTCGTCGGCCACACTGCCGTCGTAGGTGAGCCGATAGACCTGGTCCGACTCGGGGGTCGACCCCACTTCGGCGACCACGATCTCGACCTCGTACGGCTTCTGACTCTCAGTGAAGATCGCGCCCAGCGTCTGGGCGTAGGCGTTGGCCAGGGCGCGGCCGCTGACGTCGCGACGGTCGTAGGCGTAGCCCTGCAGGTCGGCGAGGCGGACCCCGGCCTTGCGCAGCGTCTCGAACTCGTTGTACTTGCCGACGGCCGCGAAGGCGACGCGGTCGTAGATCTCGCTGATCTTGTGCAGGGCGCGGGAGGGGTTCTCGGCGACGAAGAGGATGCCCCCGGCGTACTGCAGCACGACCACGCTGCGCCCGCGGGCGATGCCCTTGCGGGCATAGTCGGCCCGGTCCTTCATGACCTGCTCGGGCGAGACGTAGAACGGCGTCGTCACGGGTGCTCCTCAGCTCGTCGCGTTGCGGTCGGTCCTCCGCGAGCTCCCCGTGCTCAGCGGATCGGTGCCTGCGGGCCGTCCGGGCGCAGCGCCCTGCCCTCCAGCATGGTCTCGACGATCGCGCCGACGTCCTCGTCGGGCAGTCGCCGGAAACCGCTGTCGTCCACCACCGCGACCACCGGGAAGATGCGGCGCAGCACGTCGGGCCCGCCGGTCGCCGAGTCGTCGTCGGCCGCGTCGAACAGTGCCTGTACGCAGACGGTCACCGCACTCTGGACGGACAGGTCGTCGCGGTAGAGCTTCTTCAGCGAGCCACGGGCGAACAGGCTGCCCGACCCGACAGCGTGGAAGGCGTGCTCCTCGTAGCGGCCGCCGGTGAGGTCGTAGCTGAAGATCCGCCCCTCGCCGGTGCGAAGGTCGTGCCCGGCGAAGAGCGGCACGACGGCCAGGCCCTGCATGGCCATCGGGAGGTTGGAGCGGATCATCGACGCCAGCCGGTTGGCCTTGCCGTCGAGGGACAGCACGGTGCCCTCGATCTTCTCGTAGTGCTCGAGCTCGACCTGGAAGAGCCGCACGAGCTCCACGGCGAGCCCCGCGGACCCCGCAATGCCGACGCAGGAGTACTCGTCGGCGGGGAAGACCTTCTCGATGTCGCGCTGCGCGATGATGTTGCCCATCGTCGCGCGCCGGTCGCCGGTCATGACGACCCCCCCGGGGAAGGTGGCGGCGACGATCGTCGTGCCGTGTGGCGCCTCGGTGGTCACCGGCGTGCTGGGCGGGGTGCGCCGCCCGGGGAGCAGGTCGGGCGCGTGGCCGCCGAGGAAATCGGCGAACGAGGAGCTGCCGGCCCTCAGGAAGGCAGCTGGAAGACTCCCGATGCCGGGGGTATCGGTCGCCACACGTCTCCCTTCACGTAGCGCAGACCGGACATATGCCCTATTCCCCGCCTTTCTGGATGAATCCCCGGACAAACTCCTCGGCATTCGACTCGAGCACCTCGTCGATGTCATCGAGGATTGCGTCGACATCTTCGTCCAGTTGTTCCTGGCGGTCCTGGACGTCCGACGTCGCCTCGGGCGCGTCCTGCTCGGTCTGCTCGCTGCGGCGACGCTGCTGGCCGCCGGCCTCGCGCTGGGCCATGACCCACCTCCCCGGGCGTCCGCAGGCGCGGACCTCGTTGCCTCGACCCTAGTCGGACGCCCGGACCCGCGCGCTGCGCCGGACGACGCCGACGTGTCAGACCCACCCGGGGCTGGGACCCCCGCAGGGCCTGACACATCGGGGGTGGGGCGACGAGCGCGTCGAGCCCGCAGCTCAGCTGCCGCCGAGGGACTCGACGAGCTCTTCGGCGGTGTCGCAGCGGTCGAGCAGCGCGCCGACGTGCGCTCTGGTGCCGCGCAGCGGCTCCAGGGTGGGCACCCGCTGCAGGGCGTCGCGGCCCGGCAGGTCGAAGATCACCGAGTCCCACGAGGCGGCCGCGACCTGGTCGGCGTACTGCGCCAGGCAGCGCCCGCGGAAGTAGGCCCTGGTGTCCTCGGGCGGCTCGGTGACCGCGCGGGCGACGTCGGTCTCGTCGAGGATCCGCCGCATGCGCCCGAGACCCACCAGCCGGGCGTGCAGGCTCTTCGCCGGACGAACGTCGTGGTACTGCAGGTCGACGAGCGCGAGCTTGGCGTGCGACCAGTCCAGGCCGTCGCGGGAGCGGTACTGCTCCAGCAGCGCGAGCTTGGCCACCCAGTCGAGCTCGTCTGCGCAGAGCATCGGGTCCTGCTCGAGGCGGACGAGTACGTCCTCCCAGCGGGCCAGCACGTCGAGGGTCTGCGGGTCGGCGTCGGCGCCCTCCCGGTCCTCGACGAACTTGCGTGCCCGCTCCCAGAACTCCATCTGCAGCTGGACGGCCGTGAGCCGGCGCCCGTCCTTGAGCCGCAGCAGGTGCGCGAGCGACCAGTCGTGGGAGACCTCGTGCAGCGTGGCCACCGGCTGCTCGACGGCCAGGTCCACGTCGAAGGCCCCCGCCTCGACCATGGCCAGCACGAGCGCGGTGGTGCCGAGCTTGAGATAGCTGGAGGTCTCGCTGAGGTTGGCGTCGCCGATGATGACGTGCAGTCGGCGGTAGCGCTCGGGGTCGGCGTGCGGCTCGTCGCGGGTGTTGATGATCGGCCGCTTGAGGGTGGTCTCCAGCCCGACCTCGACCTCGAAGAAGTCGGCGCGCTGGCTGAGCTGGAAGCCGTCCCGCCGGCCGTCCTGACCGATGCCGACCCGCCCGGCGCCGCAGAAGACCTGCCGCGACACGAAGAACGGTGTCAGGTGGTGGACGATGTCGCCGAAGGGGGTGTCACGGCCGACGAGATAGTTCTCGTGGGCGCCGTACGAGGCGCCCTTGCCGTCGGTGTTGTTCTTGTGCAGCAGGATCGGGCCGGCCGCCCCGCTGGCCGAGTCGGCGAGCAGGGCGGCGTGCGCCATCACCCGCTCCCCCGCCTTGTCCCACAGCACGGCGTCGCGCGGCGAGGTCACCTCCGGCGTCGAGTACTCCGGGTGCGCGTGGTCGACGTAGAGCCGGGCGCCGTTGGTGAGGATGACATTGGCCAGTCCGGGGTCGTCGTCGGTGAGCAGCGAGGGGTCGGCGAAGTCGCGGCCGAGCTCGAAGCCACGGGCGTCGCGCAGCGGGCTCTCCTCCTCGTAGTCCCAGCGAGCCCGCCGCGCGCGCAGGGTGGAGGCGGCGTAGGCGTTGACGACCTGGGAGGAGGTGACCATCGCGTTGGCTGTCGGGTTGCCCTGCACGGTGACGCCGTACTCGACCTCGGTCCCCATCACACGACGCACGCTCATGTCATGAGCCTACGCAGCGCCTCCGCCGACCGGGTCGTCCTACGATCAGCCGGGTGGGCAGGTCACCGGTCGAGGAGCAGGTGGCGCTCTACGCCGAGGGCGACCTGTCCGGCCGGGTCATCGGCTCCGCGCCGCGCTCGGTCGTGCGTGCGGGCAACCTGCCGCACGCAGCGACCGCAGTGCTGCTGCGAGACGGCTCGGGTCGCGTGTACGTCCACCGGCGGACCGACACCAAGGACGTCTACCCCGGCGCGTACGACTGCTTCGCCGGAGGAGTGGTCGCGGCCGGCGAGCAACCCGCGGATGCTGCCCGGCGCGAGCTTGCCGAGGAGCTCGGCGTACGCGGCGCGCCGCTGCGCGAGCTGCTGCGCCACTGGTGGGACGACGAGCACACCCGCTACCTCGCCTTCGTCTACGACGCCACCTGGGACGGTCCGGTGGTGCACCAACCGGACGAGGTGGCCGAGGGCAGCTGGATGACGCTCGCCGAGCTGCGTGCGCGGCTCGCCGACCCGTCGTGGGTCTTCGTGCCCGACGGGCGGGCCGGGCTCGAGCTGCTCGAGCGGCGGGGGCACCTCGAGCAGCCGGCGCGGGTTGGACGCCGCACCGCGGCCGTGGCTGCCGCGGCCGACGTCGCTGCGGTGCTGGTCTTCGTGGTCGGCGGCCGGCGCACCCACGACGAAGGCTCGGCGGTGACCGGGATCGTGCGGGTCGGCGGGCCGTTCCTGGCCGGGCTCGGGGGGTCGTGGGTCGCGTTCCGGGCGTGGCGGCGCCCGGTGGACACCGTGCGGATCGGGGTGCCCGTGTGGCTGGGCACGCTCGGCGCCGGCGTGGTGCTGCGGCGGCTCAGCGGCGGCGGGGGGACCCCGCCGACCTTCGTGGCGGTCGCCGGCGGCCTGCTCGGCGCGTTGCTGGTCGGCTGGCGCGCCGCGTGGTGGGGCACGGTGGGCGGTCGCCGCCGCCGTCCCACCTAGCCTCGGGCACCATGCGGCCCGCACCGACCGGTAGCCCCCTCGTCGACCGAACGGTCGCACTGGTCCCCGACTGGTGGTGGCGCTCCTACCCGTGGGCGGTCTGGGAGCGGCTGGTCGAGGTGCGCTTCCTCGACCGTGCCCTGGTCATCGCTGCCCAGGAGTTCGTTGCCGTGCTGCCGTTGGTGATCATCTTGTCCAGCCTGCTGGCCAGTGACGACAGCCTGGCGGTGGCCAACTCGATCATCGATCGGTTCGGCCTCTCCGGAGCCGCGGTGCTCTCCGTGAGGGCGCTGTTCGCCGTCCCCGGTGACGCGCAGAGCAGCGCCAACGTCCTCGGCCTCGCCGTCGTGCTCTTCTCCGCGCTGTCGCTGTCTCGGCGCGTGCGAGCGACGTACGAGGCGGCGTTCCGACTGGCTCCGCGCCGAGGCGGCATCCTCAGCGGCTTCGGCTGGGTCGGGCTGCAGGTTGTGGCCCTCGTCGTCGGCGGGTGGCTGCGCGGGTTCACCGGCCACGGGCCGGTCGTGCTCGTGCTGGTCGTCGCGGGCCTGCTGCTGCTGTGGGGGTGGCTCACGCTGCTCAGCGCGCGCCTGCTGCTCGCCGACCGTGTGGACCGGGCGCGACTGCTGCCGCTGGTGGTTGCCACCACGGTGGGCCTCGTCCTCGTCAACGTCTACAGCGCGGTGTGGCTGCCGCACACGCTGTCCCGGGAGGCCTCGACGTTCGGACCCATCGGGGTGGCCTTCACGATCTTCTCGTGGTTGCTCGCGATCGGGTTCGCGATCGTCGTCGGTGCGGTGCTGGGCGCGGTCTGGAGCGAGCGCCGGCTCGGCGCCCCACCGGGGGCGCGGTCGGCGCCCTACGCTGCGGCAGCGCCCGCGCCCACCTGAGGTCGGACGGTCGCCCGGATGGGGCTGGAATCGCGGTCAGAGGTACTGACCGGTGTTGGCCACGGTGTCGATCGAGCGCCCCGGTTCGCTGCCCTGCTTGCCGGTGACCAGGGTACGAATGAACACGATCCGCTCCCCCTTCTTGCCGGAGATGCGCGCCCAGTCGTCGGGGTTGGTCGTGTTGGGCAGGTCTTCGTTCTCCTTGAACTCGTCCAGGCAGGCAGTCAGCAGGTGGGCGACCCGCAGGCCTCGTACGCCGGTCTCGAGGAACTGCTTGATCGCCATCTTCTTGGCCCGGTCCACGATGTTCTGCACCATGGCGCCGGAGTTGAAGTCCTTGAAGTAGAGGACCTCCTTGTCGCCGTTGGCGTAGGTCACCTCGAGGAAACGGTTCTCCTCGCTCTCGGTGTACATCTTCTCGACGGTGCGCTGGATCATCGCCTCGACCGTGGACTCGCGGTCGCCACCGTGCTCGGCCAGGTCGTCGGCGTGCAGCGGCAGCTCGGCCAGCAGGTACTTGGTGAAGATGTCACGCGCCCCTTCAGCGTCCGGGCGCTCGATCTTGATCTTCACGTCCAGCCGGCCCGGCCGCAGGATCGCCGGGTCGATCATGTCCTCGCGGTTGGATGCGCCGATGACGATGACGTTCTCCAGGCTCTCCACCCCGTCGATCTCGCTGAGCAGCTGGGGGACGATGGTGTTCTCCACGTCGGAGGACACGCCGGACCCGCGGGTGCGGAACAGCGAGTCCATCTCGTCGAAGAACACGATGACCGGCGTGCCGTCGCCCGCCTTCTCCCGCGCCCGCTGGAAGACCAGCCGGATGTGGCGCTCGGTCTCGCCGACGTACTTGTTGAGCAGCTCGGGGCCCTTGATGTTGAGGAAGAAGGACTTGGCCTCGGTCTTGCCCGTGCGCTCGGCGACCTTGCGGGCCAGCGACGCCGCGACGGCCTTGGCGATGAGGGTCTTGCCGCAGCCCGGAGGGCCGTAGAGCAGGACCCCCTTGGGCGGGCGCAGCTGGTGCTCGCGGAAAAGGTCGGCGTGCAGGAACGGCAGCTCGACCGCGTCGCGGATCTGCTCGATCTGGCGGCTCAGCCCGCCGATGTCGCGGTAGTCGATGTCGGGGACCTCTTCGAGGATCAGCTCCTCGACCTCAGACTTGGGGATGCGCTCGTAGGCGAAGCCCGAGCGCGGGTCGAACAACAGCGAGTCGCCCGCGCGCACCGAGCCCGGCGTACGCAGCGGCTCGGCCAGCCGCAGCACCCGCTCCTCGTCGGCATGGCTGATGACCAGCGCGCGCTCAGCGTCGGCAAGCACCTCCTTGAGCAGCGCGACCTCGCCGACCTCCTCGAACTCGAGGGCCTCGACGACGTTGAGCGCCTCGTTGAGCACGACCTCCTGCCCGGGACGCAGGGCGGCGACATCGACCGCCGGGCTGACCGTGACCCGCAGCTTGCGGCCGCCGGTGAAGACGTCGACCACGCCGTCCTCGTCGCCCGCCGCGCCGAGGAACACCCCGTAGCCGGCCGGTGGCTGGGCCAGTCGGTCGATCTCCTCTTTGAGGGTGACGATCTGGTCGCGCGCCTCGCGCAGCGTGCCGGCCAGCCGCTCGTTCTGCGCGGTCAGGCTGGAGAGCATCGACTGGGTCTCGGCCAGCCGGTCTTCGACCAGCCGGGAGCCGCGGGGCGAGTCGGCCAGCCGGCGGCGCAGGTCGAGGACCTCGCGCTCGAGCCGGGTGACCTCGGCGGCCAGCTGGGCCTCGTCACCACCGGAGGACGAGCGTCCCCCGCCGTGCCCGAGCTCGTGGCCGGTCATGGTCGACACCTCCCCAGGCGTGGACGTACCGCAGTCCGACCGTTCCGACCCTAGTCCTCGTCGGCCCCGGCCGCCCCCGTGACGCGCCCCACGGCAGCGGCACCCGGTTCGCTGCCGGCACCCTCGGCGGCGTCCGCACCCTCGGCACCGTCGGCGGCATCGCCGCCGCCCGCGGTGCGCGACGAGCCGGCAGCGCGGCGCGCCCGGCGGGCCACCGTCCGGTCGGAAACGGCCCGCTCGCCGAGCTCGACACCCGACCAGGTCCCGCCGCTCCAGGGCGACTCCTCGGCGTAGGCCCCGGGTGCCGGCCGGCGGCGGCGCTGCGGCGCGGTCACGCCGTTGGCCAGCCGGCGGGCAGTGAGCAGGAAGCCGGTGTGGCCCACCATGCGGTGCTGCGGGCGTACGGCCAGCCCCTCCAGGTGCCAGCCGCGCACGAGGGACTCCCACGCCTCCGGCTCGGTCCACCGCCCGTCGTCGCGTACGGCCTCGGCGAGCCGGGAGAGCTGGCTCGCGGTCGCCACGTAGCAGAGCAGGACGCCACCGGGCAGCAGGGCCTCGGCGACGGCCGGCAGGCACTCCCAGGGGGCGAGCATGTCGAGCACGACCCGGTCGACCGCCTGCTCGGCCAGCCGCTCGGCCAGGTCGCCCACCGTTAGCCGCCACGCCGGGTGCACCCCGCCGAAGAAGCGTTCGACGTTGCCCCGCGCGATCTCGGCGAACTCTGCCCGGCGCTCGTAGGAGTGCAGCCGCCCGCCGTCGCCCACGGCCCGCAGCAAGGCGCAGGTAAGAGCCCCGGAGCCGACGCCGGCTTCGACGACGCGCGCCCCCGGGAACACATCGCCCATGTGCACGACTTGGGCGGCGTCCTTGGGGTAGACGACCGCGGCGCCACGCGGCATCGACAGCACGTAGTCGGACAGCAGCGGCCGCAGCGCCAGGTGGCTCGTGCCGCCGCTGGTCGTCACGACGCTGCCCTCCGGCCTGCCGATGAGATCGGCGTGGGCGAAGGCGCCGCGGTGGGTGTGGAATTCCTGCCCCTCGTGCAGCGTGATGGTGTGGTGGCGGCCCTTGGGATCGGTGAGCTGGACGAGGTCGCCCTCGGCGAACGGTCCGCGCCGCCCGGTCACCGCCCGCGCGGTCACCGACTCCTCCGTCACCGCCCGCTCGGCTGCCGCCCGCTCGGCTGTCGACCGCGCGGCGATCGCCGGCCCGGGCGCGCGCCGCGCGGGGGCAGCGGGCTGCGGGTCATCGGCCATGGCCGAAGGGTAGGCGCGGACGGTCGCGGAGGTCCGTACGCCTCAGGTGGCGAGCGTGGCCTCGACGTCGCGCGAGAGCAGCGCCCCCGCGAGCCGCCCCGAGTCGTCGACGAGCAGGTACGTCGGCGCCGGTGCCTCCTGCAGCCGGCGCACGAGCGGCATCCCGCGCATCGACACCGGCACTGCGGCGCCCGGCCGGAGCGGGCGGGACACGGTCCGGACGTCGAGATGGCCCTGCCGGTCGGCCGGCACCGCGTGCACCGCTGCGGTCTCGGCGAGGGCTACCGGTGCGCCGCGGGCGTCGACGACAACCAGTGCGACGTCCTCGGGCCCGGCCGCGGCCAGGGCGTCGGCGAGCATCGTCCCTTGCGGCGCGGCCGTGACCGGTCGGCACAGGTCGGCGGCCGTGAGCTCCCCGAGCCGATCGCTCACCCGGGCGTACGCGACGGCGTTGCGCCCGCCGCCGAGGACGAACCAGGCCAGCGCGAGCGCCCAAACCACCGAGAACGTCGAGGGCTGCTGAGGCCGGGCCAGCAGCCAGGGGGTGAGGGCGAGCAGCGCCGCGAACACATAGCCGGCCCGCCCGGCGACTGCGTAGCCGGCGCTCGCCCGGCCGGTCAGCGCCCACACGGCGTCCTTGAGCAGGTGGCCGCCGTCCAGCGGCAGGGTCGGCAGCAGGTTGAACACGCCGACGAGCACGCTGGTGAACGCGAGCTGCAGGAGCAGGAAGGCCGCCAGCCCGTCACCGGCGAGCTGGGCGCCCAGCCAGGCCGCACCGCCGAGCAGCAGCGACGTGATCGGTCCGACGACGGCGACGGTCGCGTCGCGACCGGGTCGCGGGTCGTCGTCGTCGAGGTGGGTGACGCCGCCGAGCAGGGTGATCGTGATGCTGCGCACCGCGAGGCCGAGACGGCGCCCGGTGAGCGCGTGGGCCAGCTCGTGCACGAAGACGGACCCGTAGAGCAGGAGCGCGAAGGCCAGCGCGACGAGGTAGCTGCCCCGGCCGACGCCGGGCAGGGAGGCTTCGACCCGCGGGGCGATGACCACCGTGAGGACGGCCGCCACGACGAACCAGGACATGTCGATGCGAACGGGGATGCCGGCGACGCGGCCGAGCCGCAGCGCCGGGACGCTGCGCGGGCCCGCCATGGCGGCACCGTACCTGGCTGCACGGCGTCCTGCTGGGGCGCTCGCGACCAGGGCGCGGCGTGGTCGCACGACTCTGTCCGGGGGGTCGCCTACGCTCGCCGGCATGACGGCGGAGTCGGTGCTGCGGTCGCTCTCGACCGCTGCCTCGAGCGCCGCCCCTCCGGCGGCGGCACTCGACGACCCCGTGCTGGGCAGCCTGTCGCCGTCTCGTGCCGGCGACTTCCAGGCCTGCCCCTTGCGATACCGCTTTCGCGTCATCGACCGCCTGCCGGAGCCGCCCACGTCCGAGGCCACCCGGGGCACCGTGGTGCACGCCGCCCTGGAGCGGCTGTTCGACCTGCCCCCGCTGGAGCGGGACGCCGGATCGGCGCGTGCCCTGGTGGCTCCGGCGTGGGAGCGGCTGCTCGCCGCCGAGCCGGACCTGGCCGAGCTGTTCGCCGACGACGCCGACGGTTCTGCACTCCGCCGCTGGCTGGGCTCCGCGCAGGATCTCGTGACGCGCTACTTCGACCTGGAGGACCCGCAGAGCCTCGAGCCGGCCGAGCGCGAGCTCTACGTCGAGACGGTGCTGGAGTCCGGCCTGCGGCTGCGCGGCTACGTCGACCGGCTCGACGTTGCGCGCGACGGCGACCTGCGCGTGGTCGACTACAAGTCCGGCCGGGCGCCCTCGCCGGGTTTCGAGGCCCGGGCGATGTTCCAGATGCGCTTCTACGCGCTCGTGCTGTGGCGCACCACCGGCCGGGTCCCCCGGGTGCTCCAGCTGCTCTACCTCGGCAGCGGCGAGACGTTGCGCTACGAGCCCGACGAGGCCGACCTGCTGGCGACGCAGCGCAAGGTCGACGCACTGTGGGAGGCGATCAGCCGGGCCACCCGGACCGGTGACTGGCGGCCCAGCCGCAGCCGGCTGTGCGACTGGTGCTCCCACCACGACCTGTGCCCGGAGTTCGGCGGCACTCCCCCGCCCGTACCGGTCAGCCCGGAGCCCCTGTCGGCGCTCGGGTGGGGCCAGCCCAGGCCGGTGGGCGACGACTCCGACGTACCGTCGCCACGCGCGCCGCTGGCCGACCTCTAGCCTCCCGGGAGGAGTCGCCGCGCGCCACCTCGCGGCGCCTCTCTCCTGCGTCACCGCCCCTCGCCGCTCCGCCCCTCGCCGCCCCGCACCCCTCGCCACCTCTCCCTGAGTTCCGCAGTTGAGCGATCTTGAGAGGCATGCGTCTGCGCGTTTGTGCTGGTGGGCGGCGTGGAGGGGTCACGGGAAGGCGGGCACACGCCGTTTCTGTGTAGGCATACGATTTGCGGCGTGTCGCTCGATCGGCC
>JBBRVU010000110.1:0-13409 GCA_038246575.1 Actinomycetes bacterium
TCACTCACAGCACGCAGGGCGGTGTCCACCTGGGCCCGCTGGACCGGCGACGGCTCGGGCACCGAGGACCGCACCATGCCGCGCACCTCGCGCCGGTCGCCTCCTCGCAGGTGCAACCTGCGCAGCGGGTCCGGCCGCAGGCGGCGGACCCATCGGGTAGGCGGCCAGCCGAAGGACCCGGCTGCTCGCAGCCGCCACGACTCCTCGACGGCATGCCCGATCACGGGGACGCCAGCAGCACCGGCGAGCGCCGCGACCAGCCGACCACCCTCGCTTCCATCGATGCCAGTTGGCTCCACGGGGGCCACGGCCGGGGCGAGCGAGTCGACGACCGACTCGAGATCGGCCACCAGCCGGTCGTTCCGTGCCCGCCGCTTGGACACCGCATCGACGAGCAGCTCTCGCAACGCCGGGAGGCCGGCTCCGGTGCGGGCCGAGCTGGTGAGCACCGGCGACCGGCGCAGCCCGTCCTCGTCGAGGAGGTGGCGCAGGTCCTTGGCGCACTCCGCGGCCGCGAACGGGTTGATCGTGTCGACCTGGTTGAGCACGACGACGGTCACCGCTGAGTGCCCGGAGAGCGGACGCAGGTACCTGTCGTGCAACAGCCTGTCGGCGTACTTCTGCGGGTCGACGACCCAGACGAGGAGGTCGACGAGCTCGACCAGCCGGTCCACCTCGTGCTGGTGCTCCATCGCGGTCGAGTCGTGGTCGGGCAGGTCGAGCAGGATCAACCCGTCCAGCGATTCGTCGGGCGTCTTCAGCCCCTCCGTGCGCCCCCAGGCGTCGCCGGACCCGTGCCGCCACGTCGTGTTGCGGCGGGGCACCCCCAGCCACTGCACCAGAGGAGCGGCGCCTTCCGTCCCCCACACGCACGCGAATGCCTTGGACGTGGTCGGGCGGCGAACACCCACGGGCGAGAGGTCGGCGCCGGCCAACGCGTTGAACAGGGAGGACTTGCCGCTGCCGGTGGACCCGGCCAGCGCGACCACCGTGTGCTCGCCGGAGAGCCGCAACCGCTCGCCGGCCCTCGTGCCCACGGCACGGGCTGCCTCGACGAGGGCCGGATCGGCGCGGCCGTCGAGGGCTTCGGTGGCCTCGTCGAGCGCGGCCAGCATGGCTGGCAGGTCGGCCCTGCGACGGCGGCCCCGCAGCAGCGGGCTCATCGGGCGTCCTCGACATCCTGCACCGCAGCCCGCAGCGCGGCGCCCGCGCCCTCGTGCACGGTGGCAGCCTCGAGGAGATCAGTGAACCGGCGCCGTTCGGAGTCGAGCAGGCCAGCGACCCGGCGGCGCAGGTCGGCCCGGGCCGACTCGGCCAGTGTGCGGACGGCCTGGTCGCCGAGCACGGCCTCGAGGATCTTCTGGCTCAGCGCGGAGGCACCGCCCGCGACGGCGATCTCCCCGGCGACGAGGCCGCCGGTGTGGGCGAAGACGACGATCATGGCCAGCAGGCCGAGTCCGTTGACACCGAAGGCGAGGTAGCGCGCGGTGCGCCGCTTGCCATGCCCCTGCTCACGGACGAGGTCGAGCACGTAGCTCTGCCACTCGCGCACCTCGCGTTCCGTCGCGGCGGCCAGCTCCGGCGAACTGTGCCGGAGGTCGGCGCCGGCGAGCAGCGAGCGCCCGGCGGAGTCGGCCCGCCACGCGGCAGCCGACTGGTCGGCGGCCTCGTCGGCGGTTGCCCGGACCAGTGCCGCAACCCCCGACTCGAGCGCCTCGGACAGCTGGACGCCGGGCGCCGGCTTGCCCTGCATCGCGGCGGTCATCCGGTCCCGGACCCGGCCGATCTTCGACTCCAGGGCGCGCATCAGCTCGCCGGTTCCGACGAACTCCTGCCAGCGGGCCATCACCTCCCCGCGCAGCAGGGTCCCGTCGCCGCTCGCCGAGTCGATGTGCTTCGCGGCTGTGTCGTACGCGGCGTCCACAGCCCGGCGCAGGCGGGCCACCGACTCCGCTTGCGCGTCGGCTCCGGCAGCGAGTGCGAACACTCGGGGGGCGAGTGAGGAGACCGCACCCTCGAGCGTGTGCCTGACGACCGCGGCGCGCAATCCGGCGTCCGACGCGAGTCCGTGCAACCAGGTGCGGATCGGGTCGATCGCGTCCGGCGGCAGCATGGCGTCGAAGGTGACGACCTCCGGGATCACGAACAGCGGTGCGCCGCCCAGGCCATGCTCGGTGAGCATCGCGGCCAGGTGGGCGCGTACTTCCTCGACCGCCTCGGGCTGTACGCGGTCCAGGACCGCCGCGATCGCAGTACCGCGGGTCACGGCGGAGCGCAGGAACTCCCACGGCACCGCGTCCGCGTAGCGGGCTGCGGTGGTGACGAACAGCCACATGTCCGCGGCAGCGAGCAGCTGGGTCGCGAGCTCCCGGTTGCTGGTGACGACCGAGTCGATGTCCGGGGCGTCGAGGACGGCGAGCCCGGCCGGGATGCGCTCGCTGGCCACCAGCTGCAGCGACCGGGGGTCCGGCTCGCTGTCGCGGCCGACGCGCGTGAGACCGGGCAGGATGCGCGGCGACTCGAACCAGCCGGCGTCGGCGGGGTGGTGTGCCAGCAGCGCCGAGCGCGTCGTCGGCCGCAGCACACCGGCCGCGCTCACCCGGGTGCCGACCAGGGAGTTGACCAAGGTCGACTTCCCCGCGCCCGTCGGCCCGCCGACCACCGCGAGCAGCGGAGCGTCGATGCGTCGGAGCCGCGGCAGCAGGTAGTCGTCGAGCTGGTCGGCCACCTCGCGCTGCAGCCGCAGGGCATCATCGGCCTCGGCGGCGTCAAGGGGAAGGCGCAGCTCGGCGACCTGCCGCGCCAGCCCCTCCAGGGCAGCGAGCAGGCCGGCAGTGTCCGCGCTGATGACCATCAGGGTGCAATCCTCGCGTACAGGACGTCGCCTTGACCGGTATCCGCCGGAGTCGGCGCGCCCAATCGCTACCGTTGGGGGGCCACGCGCCCGTAGCTCAGCGGATAGAGCGACTGCCTTCTAAGCAGTTGGTCGCAGGTTCGAGTCCTGCCGGGCGCGCCGATCCCGCGGATCCACCCGACACTCGCACCCGCTGCGGCGCTCGATCAGTCGTCCGCATCGTCGCGGCGCTGGTCGATCTCGTGCATGGTGCGCAGCCGCGCCTCCTGCTGAGCTCGGGTGGCGAGCATGAACTCCGCCGCCTCGAGCTTCTCCTCCTCGGACTGCCAGGTCACCCGGACGCTGTAGTCGTCGGGACCGCGGATCTCTTCCGGCTGGTCCTCGTCATCCTCGAGCTCGGTCGGCGCACTGTCGTCGGCACCGATGAGGACCTGCAGTCGGTGGTCGTCGATGTGCCCTGTCGGTCGTCGCGCCATGGCCGGAACACCCCCAAGTTGGGTCTGCCACATCCATCTTGCGCCATGAATCGCCGGTTGTAACTCCGCCATACGTCACAGTTGCCTAACGTTGAGTGATTTCTCCGTCACTGTGCGACAAGTGACCTGGTGGCAATCAGGGCTCCGGCGGTCAGGACCACGGTCGCCAGCACGTACGCCCCCGCCTGCCACCGGCGGCGCCCCACCAGCAGGCCCAGTGCCTCCCAGGTGAAGGTCGAGGCGGTGGTCAGTGCCCCGCAGGTCCCGACGGCGAGCAGCGCCAGGCCCCGCTCGCCCGGCGCCAGGCCGATGACCACCCCCAGCAGAGCGCTGCCGACGACGTTCACCGTGAGCGTGCCCCAGGGCCAGTGCGGCCCGGTGAAGCGGCTGACGCCGACATCCAGGGCGAACCGGGCTGCGGCTCCGACCGCTCCCCCGACCGCGACCAAGACCCAGGTCACGACGCCCCCCCGCGGTCCCGCCAGCGGCGGGTCGTCCACCAGCCGGCCGCTCCCCCGAGGAACATGGCGACCAGCCCGACCACGATGTACCAGAGCGCGGTTGCGGGCCGATCGGCGCGGGAGAGCTCGTCCGCGTCGAGCACGAACGCCGAGAAGGTCGTGAACCCGCCCAGGACGCCAGTGCCCACCAGCAGCCTGGCCCGGCGCGCGGCCACCGACGGACCCGTCACCAGCACGAGCAGGGCCGCCAGCGCGAACGACCCCACGAGATTGACCACAAGAGTCGGCCAGGACCACGTGCCCGGGTCATGGCCCAGCAGTCGGGAGACACCGGCGCGGGCGAGGGATCCCGCGCTGCCGCCGACGGCAACGAGGATCAGCTCGGACGGACGTGGCACCGGACTGGTCACGCGCCAGATCTTCGCCCATCGCGGGGACCTCTAGGGTGACCGCCATGGCTCCACGCAATGACCGGATGGTGTGGATCGACTGCGAGATGACCGGACTCTCGCTGGCAGACGACGCCCTGGTCGAGGTCGCCGCCCTCGTGACGGATGCCGAGCTCAACGTGCTCGGAGCCGGGGTCGACGTCGTGATCCGGCCGCCCGAAGCAGCGCTGGACCACATGCCGGAGATCGTCCGCGAGATGCACACGTCGTCCGGGCTGCTCGACGAGCTGGCAGCCGGCGTCACGCTGGCCGAGGCGGAGAGCGCGGTCCTCGACTACGTACGGGAGCACGTGCCGCAGGCACGCAAGGCCCCCCTCGCGGGCAACTCGGTGTACGTCGACCGTGGCTTCCTCGCCCGCGACATGAAGGCGCTCGACGAGCACCTGCACTACCGGCTGGTCGACGTGTCCTCGGTGAAGGAGCTGGTCCGGCGGTGGTATCCCCGGGTCTATTTCAACGCCCCGGCGAAGAACGGCGGCCACCGCGCCCTCGCCGACATCCGGGAGAGCATCGAGGAGCTGAAGTTCTTCCGCGAGGCGGTGTTCGTCGCCCAACCCGGCCCGGACAGCGACACCACCAAGGCCCTGGCCGCGCGCTTCGTCCTGCCTCCCTCGCAGCCCTGATCGGACATCCGGCCTCTGTATGATGTCCTCCGCCGCGCTGCTGCAGCGGTGCGCATGGTGGGTGTAGCTCAGCTGGTAGAGCGCCGCGTTGTGGTCGCGGATGTCGCGGGTTCAAGTCCCGTCACTCACCCCATGATCATCACTGGGCTCGACGCCCCGATCCGGACAGGACCGATTCTGTGAGCCATCCACACCCCGAGCTGGGCGTCCCTCCGAAGCTGGCCAAGGGCGGGTTGCGCGTCGTCGCGCTCGGCGGGCTCGGCGAGATCGGGCGCAACATGACGGTCTTCGAGCACGCCGGCCGGCTGCTCATCGTCGACTGCGGCGTCCTCTTCCCAGAAGAGACCCAACCGGGCGTCGACGTGATCCTGCCGGACTTCACCTGGATCCGGGACCGGCTGGACAAGATCGAGGCCATCGTCCTCACCCACGGGCACGAGGACCACATCGGTGGCGTCCCCTACCTGTTGCGTGAGCGCGCGGACATCCCCGTCGTCGGCTCGAAGCTCACCCTGGCCTTCATCTCGGCGAAGCTCAAGGAGCACCGCATCACGCCGAAGACGATCGAGGTCTCGGAGGGCCGCCGCGAGCGCCTCGGCCCCTTCGACTGCGAGTTCGTGGCGGTGAACCACTCCATCCCGGACGGCCTGGCGGTGGCGATCCGGACAGCCGCCGGGCTGGTGCTGCACACCGGGGACTTCAAGATGGACCAGTTCCCGCTCGACCAGCGCATCACCGACCTGCGCACCTTCGCCCGGCTCGGCGAGGAGGGTGTCGACCTGTTCCTGGTCGACTCGACCAACGCCGAGGTCCCCGGGTTCACCACGGCCGAGCGCGATCTGGCGCCGGCGATCCAGGAAGTGTTCCGCACCGCGCCGCGCCGGATCATCGTGTCCAGCTTCGCCAGCCACGTGCATCGCATCCAGCAGGTGCTCGACGCCGCGCACGACCACGGCCGCAAGGTGGCCTTCGTCGGACGGTCGATGGTGCGCAACATGGGCATCGCGCGTGACCTCGGCTACCTGAAGATCCCCAAGGGTCTGGTGATCGACCTCAAGGCGCTGGAGAAGCTCGCGGACGACAAGATCACCCTGATCTGCACCGGCTCGCAGGGCGAGCCGATGGCTGCGCTGTCCCGGATGGCCAACCGCGACCACATGATCCGCATCGGCAAGGGCGACACCGTGCTGCTGGCCAGCTCGCTCATCCCCGGCAACGAGAGCGCGATCTATCGGGTCATCAACTCCCTCACCCGGTGGGGCGCAAACGTCGTACACAAGGGAAACGCGAAGGTCCACGTCTCCGGACACGCGAGCGCCGGCGAGCTCGTCTACTGCTACAACATCGTGCAGCCTTCCAACGTGATGCCGGTGCACGGTGAGTGGCGTCACCTCGAGGCAAACGCTGCGCTGGCGATCCGCACCGGCGTCCCGGCAGAGAACGTCGTCATCGCCGAGGACGGGGTCGTCGTCGACCTCGTCGACGGACAGGCCAAGGTCACCGGGAAGGTGCCCGCTGGCCTGGTGTACGTCGACGGGATGACCGTGGGCGGCGCGACTGAGGCCTCGTTGAAGGACCGCCGCACCCTGGCGGAGGAGGGCTTCATCACGATCGTGCTGCTCGTCGACGCCGACACCGGCAAGCTCACCGAGGAGCCGGACTTCCTGGCGCGCGGCTTCGTGCACGACGACAACACCTTCGACGCGGTCGCCCCGCTGATCGAGAAGGCGCTGGAGAAGGCCGCGAAGGAAGGGATCGGCGAGCAGCACCAGCTCGAGCAGCTGGTCCACCGCACAGTGAGCCGCTGGGCGCACAGCACCTACCGGCGCAGCCCGGTCATCCTGCCGATCATCATCGACGCCTGACGGGCGCGTCTCCCGCGCCGTCCGCCTCCCCCTGACCTCCCCGCCGCACCCGCCCTCGGCCGCCGTCCGCGCGAGCGCTGCGAACCGGCCGCGACGCGCCGGGGTGTCGGGCGTGGGAGGCAGCGCTCGGGGGGGCATCACCTGGACAGGCGGCGATGACCCTCGCGGAAGAAGTCCAGGGCACCAGCCACGGAGCGGATCTCCTGGTGCGTGCGGGCGGCACCGAACGGGGCGTTCCAGTAGTCGTCGCCGGCGGGAGGCCCGTCGTGCGGCCCCACGTAGAGATAGGGCACGGGGATCGCGTCGTCCCCCGGCGAGGCGCCGTAGTTCACCTGCCCGACCGTCATCCCGAGATCGAAGTGCTCCGGATAGATCTGGGCGTCGGTCGGGCCCTCGTCGGCCAGCTCGGTCGCCAAGGCCGTCATGGCCGCGGCGCCGAGCTCGAACCAGTTGGCCAGCAGAGCAGCGGCCGCGACGTCGACCGTCAGCGGTCGGTCCGGCTCGAGCGCCGTGGCCGGTGGGGTCTTGGTCCACGGGAATCCCGGCTCGATGCCACAGACCTCCGCGGCAGCGCGCACCGTCGTCAACGGCGCTCGGCGCTCCTCGTCCGCCCCCGTCACGACCAGGTCGACACCGTCTACCGCGATCACCCGCCCGACCTCGTCCGGCGGGGTGCCGAAGCCTCCGGGTAGAGGTCTCAGGCCGATCTGCCCCGACGCGCGTTTGCGAGCTGCGCTCACCACGTGCTCGGCGACCTGGTGCAGCGCCCGACGCGTGGTGACCAGCGTGGCCTGGTCTGGTGATCCCGCTGAAGAGTGTTCTGGCATGCGCCGATTGTCTCGCGCAGACGAGCAACGTTGCACGCCGGCAACCGACATGTGCCCGATGATGACCTCCATGACCTCGCTCCCCACTGGCATCCAGCACGAGCTGACCCTGGGACGGCAACGGGCCGTCGTCACCGAGCTCGGCGCCGCGCTGCGCTCCTACGAGGCCGACGGGCGAGCCGTGGTCGACGGCTTCGCACCCGACCGGCGACCGGACGGCGGCCGAGGACAGGTGCTCGCGCCGTGGCCCAACCGCATCCAGGACGGCAAGTACTCCTTCGCCGGCGAGCAGCACCAGCTGCCACTCACGGAGGTGGCCGCCCGGAACGCCATCCACGGCCTGGTCCGCTGGGCGACGTGGGCTCTCGTGGATCGCACCGACAGCTCGGTCTCCCTGACCACCACCGTGTGGCCGCAGCCCGGCTACCCGTTCCTGCTCCGGCTCCGAGCCACGTACGCCCTCGACGACACGGGGCTGCGCGTCGAGATTGCGGCGACAAACGACGGCGCGGCGGCCGCTCCCTACGGCGTCGGACATCATCCGTACGTAACGCTCGGCGGGCCGGTGGACGAGGCGACCCTCACCGTTCCCGCCCGACGACGACTCGAGACCGACGACCGAGGGAATCCGGTCCGGTCGGTCGAGGTGGCCGGCACGGCATTCGACTTCAGGTCACCTCGGCGGATCGGCGACCTGCGGCTGGACACGGCCTACTCCGAGCTGACCCCCGACGCCGACGGGCGTGCGTGTGTGCGGTTGGAGCACGGCGAACGGGGCGTCGAGGTGTGGCTCGGCGACGGCGCATCGCAGGTGCAGGTCTACACCGGGGACAACCTCCCGGAGCCGGCTCGCCGGCGGCAGGGACTTGCCGTCGAGCCGACCTCGTGCCCGCCGGGAGCCTTCGTCTCCGGCACCGATCTCATCGTGCTCGAGCCAGGGGGCGGACACATCCTGGGGTGGGGGATCCGCAGCTGGTGAGGCCCGGCATGGACATATCAGGGGCCATGGCCTAGCGTTGCGCTCTGGTTGGAAGTTGTGAGTGCCTCGCAGTCTTGAACGCCCGGCCGTCCATCGGTTCGGGCGTTTCTTGTCAGGAGGGCCCTGGATCCATCAGGACCTGAAGAGGGAGCGCGATCTGACGACCTTGGTCATTCGCACAGTGCGGTGACCGAAAACAATCCCTCAGAAGGAGAAACAGGTGGCTCAGGGAACCGTGAAGTGGTTCAACTCGGAGAAGGGTTACGGCTTCATCGCCCAAGATGGCGGCGGACCGGACGTCTTCGTGCACTTCTCAGCCATTCAGTCTGACGGCTACCGCTCGCTGGACGAGAACCAGCGTGTGGAGTTCGAGGTCACGCAGGGCCAGCGCGGTCCGCAGGCCGACGCGGTTCGCCCGCTCTGACCGAGCGCACGACCGTCGAACGCCCCGGTTCCCAGCAATGGGAGCCGGGGCGTTCGCTTTTGCCATCACGTGACCGCCGGGTCTCAAGCCGGATAGTTCGTGCTGCCGATAGTTCTGTCATGACGACCTCGCAGTTCCTTGACCCGGAGGACCGCACGGTCATGACGATGCTTCATGACCACGTACCGCTGTCCCTCCTGTGCGACCTGACGACGCCCGAGGGCCCTAGCTCCGCGGAGATCCTCGCGGAGGAAGGCGAGCCCGACGGCCGCTGGTGGGAGCAGTAACCCTCCCCCTTTCGCGGCAAGACCGGTGACTACGGTTACCGGGTGCCGGAGGGCCACACCATCCATCGACTGGCGCGCGAGCACCTCGCGCGCTTCGGTGGGATGCCGCTTCGCGTGACGAGCCCGCAGGGCCGGTTCGCCGAGGGTGCGGCGCTTCTCGACCGCCACGTCCTCGAGCGCGTCGATGCCCACGGCAAGCACCTCTTTCTCGGTTTCGAACCCGACCGGTGGCTGCACGTCCACCTCGGGCTCTACGGCTCCTGGACCTTCGGCGTCCCGCCCGTGCCGGAGCCTCGCGGTGCGTTGCGGGTTCGACTGGTCGGCAATGGTTCGTACGCCGATCTGCGGGGTCCGACCGCGTGCGACGTCCTCACCCCGGAGGAGAAGTCGTTGATCGAGGCCCGACTCGGGCCGGACCCCTTGCGTCCCCGCCCCGACCCGGAGCGGGCCTGGCTTCGCATCTCACGGAGCCGGACGTCTATCGCGGCGTTGCTGATGGACCAGACCGTGCTGGCCGGCGTCGGGAACGTCTACCGAGCAGAGGTCCTGTTCCGGGCCGGGCTGGCACCCGAGTCGCCAGGTCGTACGCTCCCGCGAGAGGTCTTCGACGGCCTCTGGGCTGACCTGGTCTCCGTGATGAAGGCCGGGCTCCGGGCCGGCCGGATCGTGACGACCCTGCCGGTGCACCGGTCGCGCACCGGCCGGGTTCGACGGGAGGACTCGCACTACGTCTATCGGCGCACCGGCCGGCCCTGTCGGGTCTGCGGCACGCCGGTGGCCACCGCCGTGCTGGTGGGTCGCAACCTCTTCTGGTGCCCGACCTGCCAACGGGCCTGAGCCGCCGATGCGGCGGCCGTCCGCTGGCTGCCGGGCGACCTCAGCTGGCAGGGAGCCGGATGACTCGTGAGGACGACGGCAGGAAGGTGTTGCCGTGCGATCGCGTGTCGGCACCGGTCCACGGCGCTGCAGGCCGGGCCGGGCCTGCGGCGGTGGCAGCGCCGCCCTGCTGTGGTGTCTCGGCAGTCCCAGACGACCCAGTGGACAGGAGACCGGGTCCGAGCAGGAGTGCGGCGCCCACTGCCGCAGCTGCCCCGAGAAGTCGGCGTATCCACCGGGGGTCCATCCAGCGAGGCTACGTCACCGCAGGTGCACGGAGACGTCGGAGCGATCCTTGCGACTCAGGTCGGGAACCCGGGCATCGGCTGCGGGATAGCCGACCGGCACGACGAGGAACGGTCGCTCCTCGCGGGGCCGGTCCAGGATGTCGTTGATGAAGCGCATCGGGCTGGGGGTGTGGGTCAGCGTGGCCAGACCCGCGTGGTGCAGCGCCGCGAGGAGGAACCCGACGGCGATCCCGACGGACTCCTTGACGTAGTACGGCCGCGGCGTGGTCGGGCCCTTGTGCACCTCCATGACCACGATGACGTGCGGGGCGTCCTCGAGGAACGGCTTGCGCCAGTCCGTCCCGAGGGGGGCGAGTGCCTCGAGCCACTCCTCGGCACCGCGCTGGGAGTAGAAGGCCCGTTCCTCCTCCTCCGCCCCGACGCGCAACCTGCGCTTGCGATCGGGGTCGGACACCACGACGAACCGCCAGGGCTGCACGTGCGCACCGCTGGGCGCCGTCCGCGCAACGCCGATCGCCGTCTCGACGAGGTCGAGTGCCACCGGCCGCGTGGAGAAGTCGCGGATGCTCCGCCGGGTCTCCATCAGGTCGGCGAACCGCCGCAGGTCCGCGCTCGCCTGCTCCTCGGACCGCTGATCCGGTGTCGCCGGGACGGTGACATGTCGGGGATCGCAGCTCACGGCCCGACCCTACGCACCGAATCCACCTGGTCGGGATCACTTCTGCTCGAGGTCGGTCTTCGCCGCACTGCGTGCCCGGGTGGTGCGACTAGGCGAGGAGGGCGTGTCCGGTGCCGGACACCTCGAGCAGGCGGATGATCCCCGCCGGCAGGTGCTGGAGCTTCAGCCTCCAACCGAGGCGGGACCGGGCGTCCAGCAGCGGCGCGAGACCTGCGCAGTCCATGAACGTGACGCCCGACAGGTCGACGAGGAGCACCGCAGCGTCCTCGTCGTCGATCGCGCGCCGTATCGCCCGATCGAGTCCGGGCGCGCTCACCAGGTCGAACTCGCCGACCAAGCGCATCGTGACGATAGGTCGAACGGCCGCCGCTGGTGCCGGGAGGAGGTCTGTGTCCACGTGATCGGCTCCCGGCGTTCGTCATGCGGCTGCCGGGTCCGGGGCATCGGTGTCAGTCCCTCGTCTTTCGAATGTACGTCCTTGGCCACCGACCGACAATGGTGTTCGGAGGTTCATCTCGGATCAAAGCGATCGACGGGGCATAGGCTGGGCGGGACCCAGCTCGGTGGGCGACCTACCCGGACCCGTCGCCGCTCCCCCAGACCACTACGGTTGTGGAGACGAGGGCGGCATGTCAGGTTCCGGGGGCGCCGGAGGGCTGCGATCGCGCGGACCAGCCGATCCGGACCCGCGCCCGCTTCGCCAGGTTCTGGCCGAGCTGCTCAAGAGCAACGGCCAGGCCGAGACTGACGGGCACTACCAGGGACTGTGCCGCGCTGCAGCGGGCACGCTGCCCGTCCGTGGGGTGAGCCTGTCGCTGATCACGGCCCAGGACTCGAGCACCGTGCTCGCCAGCAGCGATGCGGCCAGCGAGCGGCTTGCCGACCTGCAGTTCACGCTCGGCGAGGGCCCGACGCCCGATGCCTTCCACGGTGGAAGCCCCGTCCTGGAGCCCGACCTGGACTCGTCCAGCCTGACCCGGTGGGCGGCTTTCACCCCGGCCGCCCTCGAGCTGGGAGTCCAGGCGGTGTTTGCCTTCCCGTTGCAGGTCGGGGCCATCCGGTTTGGCGTGCTATGCCTGGACAACGACCGCACCGGTCTCCTGACCGCGCCCACGCTGGCGGACGTGAACGTCCTCGTGGACGCCTGCGTGGTCTCGGTGCTGAACCATCTGGGGGACGACGCCGGGCTGGTGGACTGGACCGACGAGGTCGGTGAGTACATGAGCGTCGTGCACCAGGCGACTGGGATGATCATGGTCCAGCTCACGACGACGGCTGAACGCGCACTGCTGCGGCTGCGCGGACACGCCTTTGCCCACAACCTGTCGATTGCCGTCGTCGCTGCCGAGGTCGTTGCCCGGCGACTATCCTTCATGGACAGGAAGTGAAGATGAAGATGAAGGGGATGGAGTAGATGTCCCGAGAACGATTGCTTGCCCAGACGTTCGTCGAGATGGCCGACACGCTCGTGGACGAGTTCGATGTCATCGAGCTGCTCGAGACACTGGCCCAGCGTTGCGTGCAGCTCTTCGACGCCGCCGCGTGTGGCCTGCTCCTGGCCGACGCCGGCGGGCGCCTGCGGGTGATGGCAGCGTCGTCCGAGCAGGTCCGACTGCTCGAGCTGTTCCAGCTGCAGAACGACGAAGGCCCCTGCCTCGAGGCCTACCGCACCGGTCAGCCGGTTGTGAACTCCAACCTGGACGCGGCGATGAGTCGCTGGCCGCGGTTCTCGGTCGCAGCCCGCGACGTCGGCTACTCCAGCGTGCAGGCGCTGCCGATGCGACTGCGCGACCAGGTCATCGGCGCGATGAACCTGTTCCACGCCGAGACGGTCGAGAGCTCCCCCGACGACATCGCCGTCGCTCAGGCGCTGGCCGATGTGGCCACCATCGGCCTGCTTCAGATCCGCACCCGGCGCCGCGAGGCCGCGCTGGCCGAGCAGCTGCAGGTCGCCCTGAACAGTCGGGTCATCATCGAGCAGGCAAAAGGCGTCGTCGCCGAACGCCGAGGAGTCGACCCAGCCGAGGCTTTCGGCCTGCTGCGCTCTCACGCCCGACGGCACGGCATCTTGCTCAGCAACTACGCCCGGGCTGTCGTCGACGGCAGGTCCGAGGCGCCGGACGTGGAGGCTCCGGGCGAACAGCCGGCGAAGCGCGAGCGACGTCGGAAGAGCGCTACGGGCCAGCCCCGCGACACCAGCCCCACGCCCGAGTAGCGTGATCTGACAACTGCGGCCGTCAGTCACCCCGGACCCCGGTGGCACCACCACCGAAGGGACCTGCGCGGTGGCACCACGCGATGATTCCGAGCATGCCGCGGCTCTCTGTGACGCCCATCTCGACCGGCTCTACCAGCTGGCCA
>JBBRVU010000111.1:0-13390 GCA_038246575.1 Actinomycetes bacterium
AGATGGACCGTGTTGTCCCGGTCGATGCGGAATGTCTTCGTGTCCACGGAGTTGGCCGGGTTCGCCTCGGTGGCAGTGGCCACGGCCGCGTTGTACGCCAGCTGCAGGTTGCGCGTGCGCTGCCAGGACTCGGATGCGTCCCGCGCGGCGTAGGTCCCCTGGTCGGTCAGCGTGACCGCCGTCGTCCCGACCGAGATGGCGTCGAAGAGGAAGACCCCCGCGATGCCGAAGATCACGACCAGCCTGGTCAGCCAGCCCAGGACGATGCCGCCGTCGTCGGACCGGAGAAGATCGCGCATGAGGATGTACGTCGGTCGCGGCGGCACCCGCCTTGAGCCGGAGCCCTCCGCTATCGCCTGACTCGGGCCCGCACGGTGCCCAGCAGGACCTCCAGCTCGCTGACGCGCAACAGCCGGGCAGCGGCCAGGTAGAGCGTGAGCAGGACCACTCCACCGGCGGCGAGGGAGGCCAGCGACCCGAGCAATCCGTCGCCCAGCGCCCGGCCGATGAGCCATGCCACGCCCGCGCCTGCCGCCGCCGCCGGGACCGCAGCGACGACCAGCCGGGTGTAGGTCCGCACCACCCGAGGGCCGTCCAGGTCGCCGACCCGCCGCCGCAGCAGTGCCGTGGACAAGGCCAACCCCACGGCGTAGGTGAGGGCGTACGCCACGGCGACGCCGATCATGCGAAGCCGCAGCGGCAGCACGGCGTACGCCAGCAGCGCCAGGGCCACGTTGGTCGCGGCGATGACCACCTGCAGCAGGAACGGGGTGCGGGTGTCCTCGAACGCGTAGAACCCGCGCAGCGTGACGTACTGCGCCGAGAACGCGGGCAGCCCGAGGGCGAACGCGGCGGTCACCAGCCCGATGTAGCGGGCGTTCTGCGCAGACGTCCCGAAGTACAGGACGCCGGTGAGGTCGGGCGCGAGTGCCACCAGCGCGGCCGCGGCGAGCACGATGCCCACGCCGGAGAGCCGCCACGCCTCCGAGAGTCCGGCCCTGAAGGCCGGCAGGTCCTGATCGGCGGCGTCGCGGCTGAGCCGGGGCAGCAGCCCGGTCATGACCGAGACCGTGATGATCGAGTGGGGCAGGATGAAGATGAGGTACGCAGTCGCGTACGCGCCGTACCCGACGCCGTAGGTGAGCACGTCCTTGGCCTCGGCATCGGCCCGGTAGCCGAGGTTGACGATGACGACGTACGCGAGCTGGTTGACCAGCACGAACAGCAGTGTCCACTTGGCCAGCTCACCCGCCCGCCCCAGCCCGGCGCCACGGAAGTCCCACCGCGGCCGGTAACCGAAGCCGGTGCGGCGCAGCACGGGGACCAGGACGGCGGCCTGGACGACGACGCCGAGGGTCGTGGTCAGCCCGAGGAACGCGATCGCCGGGCCGGACAGCGACGACGGGTCCCGCGAGTCGACGGTGAACACGAGGATGAACACGACGCCCGCCGCGATCGTCAGGACGTTGTTCACGACGGGGGCCCACATCATCGGGCCGAAGCTGCCACGGGCGTTGAGGACCTGGCCGAGCATCGTGTAGACGCCGTAGAAGAGGATCTGCGGCAGGCACCAGAACGCGAGCAGGGTGGCCACGTGGGCATCGGCCTGGCTGACCGGGCTGGCGCCGGTGTAGAGCCGGATGACCAGCGGCGCGGCAAGGGTGGCCGCGACAGTGACGGCGGCCAGCACCAGGAACGCCAGTGTGAGCAGCCGGTCGGTGTAGCCGCGGGAGCGCTCGGGGCCGTCTTTCATCGCGCGGACGAGCTGCGGGACGAAGACCGCGTTGAGCACCCCGCCGGCGAGCAGGATGTAGATGATGTTGGGCACCGTGTTGGCGACGGTGAACGTCGAGTAGGTCAGTGCCGACCCGAGGGCCGCCACCAGCACCGCACTGCGCGCGAAGCCGAGCGCCCGCGAGACGACGGTGCCGGCCGCCATCAGCGCGCTGCTGCGGACGAGCGCGCTGCCCGAGCCGGCGGCCCGACCCGGCGCGCCGTCGTCTGCGCCCGGATCCTCCTGGCCGGAGTCGCTCACGGGACTACCTCGGCGGCTGGGCGGCCGGACTCCTCGGGGGTCTGGGGCCCCGCACCACCTCGGGCGCCACGCAGCCGGCGCAGCACCCGTATCCCGGCGGCGAGGAAGAGCACGGCGGCCGCACCGATGGTGATGTAGAGCGCCACCGTGCCGTACTCGGTGATCGTGATCCGCAGCCGGACCGGTTGCCCGTAGGCCGGGCCGCCGACGGTGTGCAGGCCGGCCCGCACCAGGACCCCGCCGGGGGCCACTGCCGTCGCGGCCACCTCTACCTGCGCCTTGGAGCGAGGACCGATGGTCTGCACCTCGGTCGGCTCCAGCCGCAGCCGGGCGGTCTGCGGATCCAGTCGGAGGTTCACGACAACGGGCTGCTCCAGGCCGTTGGAGATCGTGAGGGCGATCGTCCCGCGGCGGCTGGAGAAGGTGAAGTTCCCCGGCTGGACCCTCACCTCCCCCCGGAGGTCGGAGAGGTAGCCCCGGTCCCGGGCGAGGCGGTTGGCCCGTGACTCACGGCCGCGCCACCACGTCGACTCCAGCAGCAGCAGCGACCGCTGGAAGGCCGGGATGTACTGCGAGCGGTCGGTGAGGATGGCGGAGAACAGCGAGACGCCGTCGTGCATGTCCGAGACCGCCGACAGGTAGGAGGCCGGCAGCTCGGCGCGCAGCTGCGCCTTCGGGTATCTCACCGTGGTCCGGTCGACCTCCGGGGGCGGCTGGCCCGCCAGCTCGGTCAGCGGTGCCGGGTCCATCCACGGGGCCGAGGTGGCGACCCCGATCAGCCGGTCGAGGAAGGCGGGGTCCGGGTCCCACCGGCGGGGCGGGGCCACGACGATGGTGCGCGCCGGGCCGCTGGGCAGCTCGGAGGCGATCATGGCGGTCTCGGCCAGCAGCCGCTGGGCGCGGACCAGCGACGTGCCGGCGGGGGCCCCGAGCAGGTCGGTGAGTCCGGCGTCGGACAGCAGCCCGGCCAGCCGGCCGGACCTGGTCGGTACGTGGGCGCGCCCGGTCGGCGTGTAGCTGAGGTCGATGGCGGCCGGGAGAGCCCGGGAGTCCAGCACCACGGAGGCGATGTCGGACCGGCGCAGTGCAGCCAGCGTGCTCTTGCTGGCGTACCCATCGATCGGCCACGCGGTGCCGACCAGGACGTCGGCGGCCGGGAGGGCCGAGGCGAGGGTGGTCCGGCCCAGCTCGAGGGCTCGAGTCACGTCCCGCCCCAGGTCGGCGCGCACAGCAGCGGTCAGGTCGACATCGCCGTACGGGAGGGGGATGACCGAACTGCGCGCGGTTGCGACCCGCAGGTCCTCGAGCCAGCGCAGGGCCAGGGGCGCCCCGCCGCCGTCGACCAGGCCGTCGGGCCCGCGCACCTGGTAGCCGTTGGCCATGTCGGTCACCGCGGCGACCAGCTCGGGATCGATGGCCCAGGTGAGGGCGGCACCGGTGCCGAGACGGGTTCCCGCGGTCAGCAGCCGGGTGAGCCGACCCTCCGGCCCGATCTCGGGCGCCAGGCTGTCGTCGGCAAAGGTCCCGTCGGCGAGCCGGGTGGGCCGGGCCACCAGCGGCCACAGCCAGCTGAAACCGGTCGGGACCAGCACCTGCTCGGTGGGCACCCACGGCAGCAGCGTGCGCTGGATCGCCACCCGGCCGAAGCCGGAGTCGCGGCTGGCGAGCACCTCCACGCCGAGCACGTACACCCCGAAGCCGGTCAGCGCGGACAGCTTGTTCACGGGCTGCCGCAGGTCGAACGTCGCGGTCTCGCCCGCACCGAGATCGCGCAGGCCGCGGGAGAGGATCACCGCGCCGTCCCGGCTGGTCGTCCGCCCGTCGGCGACCGCTGCGAGCTCGGTGCGACTGCCCAGTCGGGTCGAGGACAGCCGCAGCCGGATCTCGACGTTGCGCAGCCCACCCGTCCCGGTGTTCGTCACCCGGCCGGCGACGCCTAGCGTGGCTCCGGGAGTGAGGACGGCGGGCTCGAGCGAGTCGACCGCGACCGTCGCCGGCGCCCGGGCCGCCAGCGCAGCGGGAGCGCCGAATTCGAGCCCGTCCGACCCGGGCGCCAGCGCGGGGGCCAACGCAGGCGCCAGGACGCCGGCGAGGGTCAGCAGGACCACCGCGAGCAGGGAGGTGAGGCGCCGGGCCGGCATGATGACGGGCGTCAGCCCGCGTCCGCGAGCAGGCCGGCCGCGGTCTGGGCCAGCCGACGCTCCGCGGCGTAGGCCAGCCGGTCCGCGAGCTCACCGACCGGCACCCAGGCGACCTCGTCGACCTCCACGTCGGTGTCGCTGAGCTCGCCGCCAGCCGCCAGCAACAGGTAGTGGTGCACGGTCTTGTGCACCCGCCGGTCCTCGGTGACGAACCAGTAGTCGATGGTGCCCAGCGTGGCGACGATGGCCCCGTGGATGCCGGTCTCCTCCTCGACCTCGCGGATCGCGGCGTCCTCGGCCGACTCGCCGTCCTCGAGGTGTCCCTTGGGCAGCGACCAGAGCAGCCTGCCGCGCCGATCCAGCCGCCCGATGATCGCGGCCCGCGGCTGGTCGCCGTGCTGGTCGACGACGAGACCGCCGGCGGAGGTCTCCTCCACGCTGCGCAGCGGTCGCCGGGCCCCGTTCCCCTGCATCCGGCCGCGCTGCGGCCGGCGGGAGGGTGTGGGGGACATCTTCCGATGGTAGCCACGGTGGACGGGTCGACCGCGGATGCGCCTTACCCTTGTCGACCGTGCCTGCCCAGTCCCTGAGCGTCGCCCAGCGCCGCCTGCTCGCAGAGCTCCTGCGGGTGGCGCCACTGGCCGACGACCTCGCCGGGACGTTCGCCGCGGCCGGCCACGAGCTGGCGCTGGTCGGTGGGTCGGTGCGCGACGCGCTGCTCGGCCGGCTCGGCCAGGATCTCGACTTCGCCACCGACGCCTCCCCGGAGCAGGCGCGTGATCTGCTCCGGGACTGGGCTGACGCCTGGTGGGAGGTCGGCATCGCCTGGGGCACCGTGGGAGCACGCAAGGGTGACGTGATCATCGAGGTGACGACGTACCGCGACGAGGTCTATCGCCGGAACTCGCGCAAGCCCGAGGTCCGCTACGGGCACTCGCTCGAGGAGGACCTGCGACGGCGCGACCTGTCGGTCAACGCAATGGCGGTGCTGCTGCCGGAGAAGCGCTTCGTGGATCCCTTCGGCGGTCTCGACGACCTGGCGGCCAGGATGTTGCGGACCCCGGGGCGGCCGGAGGACTCCTTCAGCGACGACCCGTTGCGGATGATGCGCGTCGCGCGGTTCGCCGCCCAGCTGGGCTTCGCCGTCGACCCGGCGGTGGTCGCGGCGATGACCGGGATGGCCGAGCGGATCTCGATCGTGTCGGCCGAACGGGTGCGCGACGAGCTGGCCAAGCTGCTGCTGGCGCCGCGGCCGCGGCCCGGCCTGGCCCTGCTCGTCGAGACCGGGCTCGCGGAGCAGGTGCTGCCCGAGCTGCCGCGGCTGAAGCTGGAGGTCGACGAGCACCACCGGCACAAGGACGTGTACGAGCACACGCTGACCGTCCTCGAGCAGGCCATCGCCCTCGAGCCGGCCGGACCGGATCTCGTGCTTCGGCTGGCCGCGGTCATGCACGACGTGGGCAAGCCGAAGACCCGCCGGTTCGAGAGCGGTGGCGGGGTGTCCTTCCACCACCACGAGGTCGTGGGCGCGAAGCAGACCCGCAACCGGCTGCGCGCGCTGCGGTTCCCGAAGGACGTCGTCGAGGACGTGTCGCAGTTGGTGGAGCTGCACCTGCGCTTCCACGGCTACGGGACGGGCGCATGGACCGACTCGGCGGTGCGGCGGTACGTCGCGGACGCCGGACCGCTGCTGGACCGGCTGCACCTGCTGACCCGCTCCGACTGCACGACCCGCAACCGGCGCAAGGCGGCCACGCTCTCGCAGGCCTACGACCACCTCGAGGAGCGCATCGCGCGGCTGCGCGAGCAGGAGGAGCTCGAGGCGATCCGGCCCGACCTCGACGGCAACGCGATCATGGAGATCCTCGGCGTGCCGCCCGGCCCGGTGGTGGGCAGGGCCTGGGCGCACCTGAAGGAGGTCCGGCTGGAGAAAGGGCCGCTGGACCGGGCCGACGCGGAGGCCGAGCTGCGCGCCTGGTGGGCCGCCCAGTCCTAGCCGTCGGCCCGCTCCCGCCACCACCCCCGTACCCCCCGCTGGTCCTCCCGCATTCGACCACGTTCGGCAGGCGAGAGATCGCTTCAGCAGGTGCAGACACCTGCTGAAGCGATCACCGGCCTGCCAAGCGTGGTCGAACTCCGGTGGGGGTGGCGGGGTCGGTGGGGGTGGACGGGTCGGCAGGGGTGCGGCTGCGTTCGCGGCGGGTGACGAAGCCGTAGCCCGCAGCGGTCGCCGCGTAGCCGAGGGCCAGCACGCCGTAGACCGGCTTGGAGTAGCCGTTGGCGGGCACGATGAGCGCAGCCAGTGCCGCCGCCGAGACGAACGCCATGTTGAACAGCACGTCGTAGAAGGAGAAGACCCGGCCCCGGTACGCGTCGTCCACCGACTCCTGGACGATCGTGTCCACGCAGATCTTCGAGCCTTGCGCCGCGATCCCGACGAGGAACGCCCCGATGTACACGAGCACTTCCGAGATCGTGAACTGATAGACGGCTTCGGTCACCGCCGCGAGCCCGAAGCACACGACGATCCAGGTCTGCTTGCGCATGCGGCGGGTCACCGTCGGGGTGATGACCGCGGCGAGCAGGAAGCCGGCCCCGGACGTCGCGAAGGTGATGGCGAGTCCGGCCAGCCCCGCGTCGACGTCGGAAGGGTCGTTGAAGTAGCTGCGGAAGAGCAGGATCGTGGCGATCGTCGAGAGGCCGTAGAAGAAGCGGTGCGCGCCTATCGCGCCCAGGGCGTGCCCGGCCGGCCGGTGGGACCAGACGTGGCGCCCGGCATCGGTGAGGCCGCGCACCACCCGGCCCACCGCCTCGCGGGTCTCGGGCGGCTCGTCGGCCAGGTCCGGGCCGAGCAGGTCGCGGTCCATCCTGGCGGCCAGCGCGGCAGCGACGGCATAGGTGACGGCGGCGACCACGATCACGATCGCGTCCGAGAACGAGCCGTCACCGAGGAGGCGCTTGAGGCCGAAGCCGACCCCTCCGCCGGAGATCGCGATCAGCGTGCCGCTCGTGGTCGAGACGGAGTTGGCCATCACCAGCTCGGCCCTTGTCACGACGTGGGGCAGGGCGGCGGACAGCCCGGCGAGGAAGAACCGGTTGACCGAAAGGCACGCCAGCACCGAGGCGTAGAGCGCGATGCCGTCGACGCCCGTGGCGGTCAGCCCGGCGACGCCGAGCACCATCAGCGACCGCGCCAGGTTGGCGACGACGAGCACCTGTCGGCGCCGCCAGCGGTCGAGCAGCACACCGGCGAACGGCCCTACCAGGGAGTACGGCAGCAGCAGCACCGCGAAGGCGGCGGCGACGCTGCCGGCCGACGTCTGCCGCTCGGGGGAGAAGAAGAACAGGCTGGCCAACGCTGCCTGGAAGGCACCGTCGGCGGCCTGCGAGGTCAGCCGGGTCGCGTAGAGCCGGCGGAAGTCCTGGTGGCGGATGACGGCGCGCAGGTCACCGGCGAAGGACACCCGGCCGAGCCTACGTCCCCGCGGGCCGGAGACCGCGGGGACGTGAGGAACGACAGGTTCGTGACGACGCCAGGGTCAGCGCTCGACGTCGCCGCGGATGAACTTCTCCACCATCTCCTTGGCGGTGTCGTCGTCGTACTGCTCGGGGGGCGACTTCATGAAGTACGCCGACGCCGACAGGATCGGTCCACCGACGCCGCGGTCCAAGGCGATCTTCGCTGCCCGGATCGCGTCGATGATGACGCCGGCCGAGTTGGGGGAGTCCCAGACCTCGAGCTTGTACTCGAGGTTCAGCGGCACGTCGCCGAAGTTGCGACCCTCGAGCCGGACGTACGCCCACTTGCGGTCGTCGAGCCACTGGACGTAGTCCGACGGACCGATGTGCACGTTGCGGGGCGAGAGCTTGTTCTCCATGTTGGACGTGACGGCCTGCGTCTTGGAGATCTTCTTCGACTCGAGACGGTCGCGCTCCAGCATGTTCTTGAAGTCCATGTTGCCGCCGACGTTGAGCTGGTAGGTGCGGTCCAGGATGACGCCGCGGTCCTCGAACAGCTTGGCCAGCACCCGGTGGGTGATGGTCGCGCCGACCTGGGACTTGATGTCGTCGCCGACGATCGGGAGCTTCGCGTCCTGGAACTTCTTCGCCCACTCCGGCGTGCCGGCGATGAACACCGGCAGCGCGTTGACGAATCCGACGCCCGCGTCGATGGCGCACTGCGCATAGAACTTCGCGGCGGCGTCGGAACCGACGGGCAAGTAGCAGACCAGCACGTCGACCTGTGCCTCGCGCAGGGTTGCCACGACATCGACTGGATCGTCGTCGGACTCGACGATGGTCTCGCGGTAGTACTTGCCGAGACCGTCGAGCGTGTGGCCGCGCTGCACGGTGACTCCGGTCGGCGGGACGTCGGCAATCTTGATCGTGTTGTTCTCGCTGGCCGAGATCGCCTCCGCGAGGTCCTGCCCGACCTTCTTCGCATCGACGTCGAACGCGGCGACGAACTGCACGTCTCTGACGTGGTACGGGCCGAACTGGACGTGCATGAGGCCGGGAACCCGGCCCTGCGGGTCCGCGTCCTTGTAGTACTCGACTCCTTGGACCAGCGACGCGGCACAGTTGCCGACGCCGACGATGGCCACGCGTACGGCTGCCATGTGGTGCTCCTTCATCGTGTCTTGCGGGACGTGTTCCCGGTGGTGACGTTCGTGGTTCTGGCCGAGGCACGGCGTGCCTGGGCCGGGGGCTGCGGCTCGCGCCGCCGTTCGTCGTCGATCAGCTCGGAGAGCCAGCGGACCTCGCGCTCGACGGACTCGAGCCCGTGACGCTGCAGCTCGAGGGTGTAGCTGTCCAGGCGCTCGCGGGTCCTGGCGAGCGACCCACGGAAGCTGTCGACGCGCTCCTCCAACCGGGCTCGCCGGCCCTCGAGGATGCGCAGGCGGGTCGCGGCATCCGTACGCCCGAAGAAGGCGAACCGGATCCCGAAGCCCTCGTCCTCCCACGCCGCCGGCCCGCTCTCGGCGAGCAGGTCGTGCAGGTGCTCCTTGCCCTCTGCGGTGAGCTTGTAGACGATGCGGGACCGCTTGGCCTGGTCCGGCGTGGTGCCGGTCGGCTTGGCCGGACCGGCCCTGCCGGCTGCGGCCTCCTCGGCGATCATCCCGGCCCGCAGCATCGCCTTCAGCGCGGGGTAGAGCGAGCCGTAGGAGAACGCTCGGAACGAGCCGAGGAGAGCGTTGAGCCGCTTGCGCAGCTCGTACCCGTGCAGCGGGCTCTCCTGCAGCAGGCCCAGGATGGCCAGCTCGAGGACGTCGCCGCGCTTGGCCATGCGCACGTCCTCCCGGCTCTCGCTCCGATGTATCGAACTGATACATCGCGACGATAGGCGAGCGATCGTCGGTCGGCAAGTCGGGGTGGCCGCGAACGGCGGGGCGGGACCCTCCGGATCAGCCCTCGTTAGGCTGCGCGCGCGGCATCTGTCGCATCCCTCCGACGAAGACCGAGGCACTGGGCGAGTGAGAGTCGACTACCCGCGCGAGGACTACGACGGCCTTCGCCGCTTCCTTCCCTCGTGGCGTCAGATCCTGCTGATCCTGGGCCTGGGCTTCCTGCTCGGTGTCTCGGCGATCGGCGTCGGCTACGCCGCGACCGACATCCCCCAGCCCAACGACCTGGCGAGCGCGCAGACGACGATCGTCTACTTCGACAACGGCAAGACCGAGATCGGCCGCTTCGGGGAGCAGAACCGCATCATCATCCCGCTCAGCCAGGTGCCCAAGCACGTGCGCGACGCCGTGCTCGCGGCCGAGGACCGCACGTTCTACGAGAACCGTGGCATCTCGCCGACCGGCATCGCCCGGGCGTTCTGGTCCAACCTCCGCGGCAACTCGACGCAAGGCGGCTCGACGATCACCCAGCAGTACGCGAAGAACGCCTACCTCTCGCAGGAGCGCACGTACACCCGCAAGGTCAAGGAGTTCTTCATCGCGGTCAAGCTCGCGCGCCGCGACGACAAGGACAAGATCCTGCAGGACTACCTCAACACGATCTACTTCGGCCGTGGTGCCTACGGCATCGAGACCGCCGCGCAGACCTACTTCGACAAGCCGGCCAAGGAGCTCACCGTCGAGGAGGGCGCTGTCCTCGCCGCCGTGATCCGGTCACCGGCCAACTACGACCCTGTCAAGGACAAGGCCGCGCTGGCCAACCGCTTCGACTATGTGCTCGACGGCATGGTGACCAAGAAGTGGCTGCCGGCCGACAAGCGCCGCGGCCTGCAGGTGCCCCCGCTTGCCGACCCCAAGAAGCCCAAGGGTGGCAGCAACTTCTACCTGCTCGACGCGGTGCGCAAGGAGCTGAAGGTCAAGGGGTTCACCGACCAGGACATCGACCTCGGCGGTCTTCGCGTGACCTCGACGTTCGACCGCAAGGCCCAGCGGTCCGCCGTCCGCGCCGTCCGTCAGGAGAAGCCCACCGAGAACGCCCGCAACGTGCACATCGGGCTGTCCGCCGTGGAGCCCGGCACCGGCGCTGTCCTGGCGATGTACGGCGGCCCCAGGGCGGGCGAGCTCAACCAGGCCACGCAGGCGCGAGTGCAGCCCGGCTCGGCGTTCAAGCCGTTCGCGCTGGCTGCTGCGCTCGAGGACGGGGTGAGCCTCAAGAGCCGGTTCCAGGGCAACTCGCCGCTGGAGCTGCCCGGCACGGCCAAGGCCATCAACAACGAGTTCGACCGCGACTACGGCTCGACCGTGGACCTCGTCAAGGCGACCGAGGACTCCATCAACACCGCGTACGTCGACCTGACGCTCGAGATCGGGCCGCGTCTGGTGCGGGAGGCCGCGGTGGCAGCGGGTGTCCCCGATGACACCCCGGGACTGAACTCCAACGCTGTCATCACCTTGGGCACGGCGTCGGTTCGCAACATCGACATGGCCAACGGCTACGCGACGTTCGCCTCGGGCGGTGACGTCGCCCAGACGTACGTCATCGCGGAGGTGACCGGCGCCAACGGTGGGACGCGCTACAAGGCCAACCCGAAGAGCAGCCGCGCGTTCGACGAGGACACCGTCGCCGACGTCGACTACGCACTTTCGCAGGTCGTGAAGAACGGCACCGGCAGCGAGGCGCGCTCGCTCGGCCGGCCGGCCGCCGGCAAGACCGGGACAGCGGCACTGCGCCCGGACACCACGACGTCGGCGTGGTTCGTGGGCTACACCCCCCAGCTCGCGGCCGCAGTGAGCATCTACAAGGGCACCGGCAAGGCGGACCTGGACGGGGTAGGCGGGCTGTCGACCTTCTTCGGCGGTGAGTACCCCGCCCGGATCTGGACGGCGTTCATGACCGGGGCGCTGCAAGGCAAGAAGGTGCTCGAGTTCCCGCAGCCGGCGTACGGCGGAGAGGTCATCAACCCGCAGCCGACCTTTACGCCGGCACCGACGCAGTCCAGCGAGACCCCGTCGGAGACACTGACGCCCTCGCCGACCGACACGGTCACGGTTCCCCCGACCGCACCGCCGAGCGAGCCCCCGACCACGCCACCCGTGCAGAGCGCGCCGCCGTCGCCGGGTCAGTCGGTCACAGGCTCGCCGGGCGCGGGTTGACGTCGCACGCATGACGGTCCCGACGCGAGAGGACCCCGTCGTCCGGCTGGGCAGCGAGGTCCTGGGCGGACCGCTCGGGCGGCGAGCTCTCACCGGCCGGTCGTGGTGGACGCCGTTGCGGATCCTGCTCGCGCTGACGTTCCTCACCGCGGGCATCGGATTGGTGCAGAAGGACTGGTGTCGCGACAACGGCTGGGCGGCGCCGGGCAACTACGTGCATTCCTGCTACAGCGACATCCCGCCGCTGTACTTCGGTCGCGGCCTGGCTGACGGCGACGTGCCCTACATCGGACAGAGCGGTGACCGGCAGGTGGAGTACCCCGTGCTGACCGGTGCCGCGATGTGGCTGACGGCGCAGCTCGTGCCGGACTCCCTGACGCCGGGGCAGCGGTCGTTGCGCTACTTCGACATCAACGCGCTGGCGTTGGCTATCTGTGCCGCGGTGGCAGTGGCGGCGACGGTCAAGACGCACCGCTTTCGACCCTGGGACGCCGCGCTGGTGGCGCTGGCCCCGACGCTGGCACTGGCCGGCACGATCAACTGGGACCTGTACGCCGTCGCGCTTCTTGCGCTGGGCATGCTGGCCTGGGCTCGGTCCAGACCGGTGGCCGCCGGAGTGCTGATCGGTCTGGCGGCCGCGACGAAGTTCTACCCGCTGTTCGTGCTCGGGCCGCTGTTCGTCCTGTGCCTGCGGGCCGGGTTGCTCCGCGACTACTGGCGCGCGCTGGCCGCCGCGGCCGGCGCGTGGGCCGTCGTGAACGTGCCGGTGATGCTGGCCGACTTCGACGGCTGGGCCCGGTTCTACCGGCTCTCGCGCGAGCGCGGTGCGGGCTTCGGGTCGGTGTGGTTCGTGCTGGGGCAGCGGGGGATCAGCTTCTCGCCCGGGACGCTGAACGTCGTGGCCGGCGGGTTGTTCGCGGTGTCCTGCCTCGCGATCGCGGTGCTGGCGTTGCGGGCGCCGAGGCGACCGCGGGTGCCGCAGCTGGCCCTGCTCGTCGTCGCCGCGTTCCTGCTCACCAACAAGGTCTACTCCCCGCAGTACGTGCTCTGGCTGCTGCCGCTGGCCGCGCTCGCCCGGCCGCGGTGGCGGGACGTGCTGATCTGGCAGGCGGGTGAGGTCGTCCACTTCGTCGGGACGTGGCTGCTCATCGCTGGCTACCCGCCGGGCAACGCCGAGCGGGCGCTGGGTGAGGACGGCTACGGCGTGACCGTGCTGGCTCACGTGGCGGGAACGCTCTGGCTGGTCGCGATGGTGGTGCGCGACGTGCTCCACCCCGCGTACGACCCCGTCCGCACACCGGCCGAGATCGACGACCCCGCGGGCGGCATCCTCGACCACGCCCCCGACTCCCCCCACCCCCTCCTCCTCCGCAGTCGACCACGTTCGGCAGGTGGGTGATCGCTTCAGCAGGCGTGTACGGGTGTTGAAGCGATCACCCACCTGCTGAAGCAACCGGTTCGAGGCGGCCAGGCGGGCGGGCACCGCGTACCGCCTGTGGATGAGGTCGCGGCCGGTCGCCCGGTTCCTGCGACCCTCGGTCGGTGCCATCTGCGCCGCACCTCTCACCAGCGCTGCTCGCCCTCGCTGCCACCCAGCGCGGCGTCTTCACCAGCGCGCAGGCGCGCGAGCGGGGCCATTCCGCCAACGAGCTGCA
>JBBRVU010000112.1:0-13376 GCA_038246575.1 Actinomycetes bacterium
CCAGCAGCGGCGCGAGACCTGCGCAGTCCATGAACGTGACGCCCGACAGGTCGACGAGGAGCACCGCAGCGTCCTCGTCGTCGATCGCGCGCCGTATCGCCCGATCGAGTCCGGGCGCGCTTACCAGGTCGAACTCGCCGACCAAGCGCATCGTGACGATAGGTCGAACGGCCGCCGCGGGTGCCGGGAGGAGGTCTGTGTCCACGTGATCGGCTCCCGGCGTTCGTCATGCGGCTGCCGGGTCCGGGGCATTGGTGTCAGTCCCTCGTCTTTCGAATGTACGTCCTTGGCCACGGACCGGCAATGGTAAGGAGCATTCCATCTCTCGGTCGCCGCGATCGGCGAGGCTAGACTGGTCGGACCCAGCTCGGTGGGCGTCCTGCCTGGACCCGTTGCCGCTCCCAGATTGCCGTGGGTTTCGGAGACGAGGGCGGGATGTCTGGTTCCGGTGGCGAGGTGAACCCTTTGTCCCGCGAGCCGGGCCAGCCGAGCACCCCGCAGCTGCGCGACCTCCTGTCGTCGCTGCTCGCCAGCAGAGACGGGGCGACCGCCGCTGGCCACTACCGGGGTCTGTGCCGCGCAGCGGCCGCGGCACTGCCGGTCCGGGGGGTGAGCCTCTCGTTGATCGTTTCTCCGGATTCGACCACGTTGCTCGCCAGCAGCGACGCGACCAGCGAACGGGTTGCTGACCTGCAGTTCACGCTGGGCGAGGGGCCGACTCGCGATGCCTTTCACAGCGGGGCTCCGGTGCTGGAGCCGGACCTAGACTCGGCGAGCCTGACCCGCTGGCCGGGATTCACCCCGGCTGCCCTCGACCTCGGAATACGGACCGTCTTCGCCTTTCCGCTGCAGGTCGGCGCCATCCGAGTCGGGGTCCTGTGCCTGGACAACGACCGGCCGGGTCTCCTGACCGCCCGAGAGCTGGCAGACGTCAACGTGCTGGTCGACGCGTGCGTTGTCTCGGTGCTCAACCACCTCGGGGACGAGTCGACCCAGGCGGGTTGGGCGGATGAGGTCGGGGGATACATGAGCGTCGTGCACCAAGCCACGGGAATGATCATGGTCCAGCTGGCGACGACGGCCGAACGCGCCCTGCTGCGACTGCGCGGACACGCATTTGCCAAGAACTTGTCAGTGGCAGTAGTCGCCGCCGAAGTCGTCGCCCGGCGACTATCCTTTGTCAATTGGGAGTGAAGATGGAGACGAGAGGGATGGCGCAGATGTCCCGGGAACGGTTGCTGGCCGAGACGTTCGTCGAGATGGCCGACACGCTGGTGGACGAGTTCGATGTCATCGAGCTGCTCGAGACGCTGGCCGAGCGCTGCGTAGAGCTCTTCGATGCCGCCGCTTGTGGGCTGCTCCTGGCGGACACGAGCGGGCGCCTGCGGGTGATGGCAGCGTCATCGGAACAGGTCCGGCTGCTCGAGCTGTTCCAGCTGCAGAACGACGAAGGTCCCTGCCTCGAGGCGTTCACCACCGGCCAACCGGTGGTGAACTTCAACCTGGACGAAGCGACGAGCCAATGGCCGAGGTTCTCGGCAGCAGCGCGGGACGTCGGCTACGCCAGCGTGCAGGCGCTGCCGATGCGACTGCGCGACCAGGTCATCGGCGCATTGAACCTGTTCCACGCCAAACCCGTCGAGAGCTCATCCGACGACATCGCTGTCGCTCAAGCGCTGGCCGATGTTGCCACCATCGGGCTGCTCCAGATCCGCACCCGTCGCCGCGAGGCTGCGCTCGCGGAGCAGCTGCAGGTCGCCTTGAACAGTCGGGTCATCATCGAGCAGGCCAAGGGCGTCGTTGCCGAACGCCGAGGGGTCGAGCCCGCCGATGCCTTCGAGCTGCTGCGCTCGCACGCGCGACGGAACGGCCTCCTGCTCAGCAACTACGCCCGGTCTGTCGTCGACGGCAGGTCCGAGGCGCCGGACGTGGAGGCTCCGGGCGAACAGCCGGCGAAGCGCGAGCGACGTCGGAAGGGCGCTACGGGCCAGCCCCGAGACAGCAGCCTCACGCCCGAGTAGCGTGATCTGACAACTGCGGCCGTCAGTCACCCCGGACCCCGGTGGCGCCACCACCGAAGGGACCCTGCGGTGGCAACACGCAATGATTCCGAGCATGCCGCAGCTCTCTGTGACGCCCATCTCGACCGGCTCTACCAGCTGGCCACTTTCACCACCACGGACCCTGACGAAGCGGTCCGTGCCGTGTCGTGCGCGCTCCACGCCGCACTGGACGCACCAGCCCGCCCGTCCCCGGCGCATCTGGTCGGACGTCGGCTGGCCGTCCTGACCCATCGCTTCGGTCGGCGCTCGCCCACCGTCTTGTCCGGCAGCCTGGGTCCACCGATCGACCTGGCAGCTGAGGCACCCGTGCTGTTGCCGGCGCGGCAGCACGCGGTCATCGCCCTGACTCTCTTCGGCGGGCTCACCTACCGCGAAGCGGCCCGGGAGCTGTCAGTGTCCGCGAGCGATGCGGCCACCCTGCTCAGATCGGCTCTCCGAAGGTGCTCGTGACCCGGCAGCGCTCAGCCGGTGCTGCGCACAGCGAGGTAGACGGTGTTGGCCGACTCGCGGTCCTGCAACGGGTTCGGGAACTCGACGACCTCGGCCCGGACATCGTCGAACACCTGGGCGAGGACAGCCAGAAACCCCTCGTCCGGTGGGTCGTTGGACCAGAGCGCGAAGACGCCGCCGGGGTGAAGATGCCCGGCCAGCCGGGCCAGCCCTGACAGTCGGTAGAACTCGGCGTGGCTGGGATGCAGCACGTGATCGGGCGCGTGGTCGATGTCGACGAGGATCGCGTGGAACTGCCTGCCGGGCTCGTCCGGATCCGGGCCCCCTGTTGCCACCATCGCGAAGAAGTCACCCTTGACCAGGCGGCAGCGGGAGTCCGCCGTCAGGGTCGGGCCGAGTGGCACCAGCCCGCGCTGGTGCCACTCGATGATCTCAGGCAGGGCCTCGACCACGACCAGGGAGCGCACCCCGCCGTGCTCCAGGACGGTCTGCGCGGTGTAGCCGAGCCCGAGACCACCGACGACGACGTCGAGCCCCTCAGCCGGTAGCTGGGCGAGCGCCAACCGCGCGAGCTCGACCTCGGCAACGGTGAAGAGGCTGGACATCAGAAAGTCGTCGTCGAGCTTGACTTCGAAGATGTCGTCGCCGGACAGCGGGTCCCGACGACGCCGCAGGCTGATCACACCCATCGGCGTCGGGCGCCAGTCGAGCTCCTCGAAACGAGCGCTCATCGGCCCCACGTCCTGCGCATGCGTCGTGCGGTCCGCGGATCGGGACCCGTGCCTCCAACAGAAACAGTGCGCCGCGAGGGACTTGAACCCCCAACCCGCTGATTAAGAGTCAGCTGCTCTGCCACTTGAGCTAGCGGCGCAAGAGCGGGCCTAGATTATCAGCGGCACCGGCCGACCCGAAATCGCCCGGTCGCGCTCCGTCCAGGGCTCACCACCGGAAGTGCGGCGGCTTCGGCGTGCAGGCCGCCTTGGCCTTCGCGCGCATCGCTTTCCGGACTCCTGCCCAGTTTCGCTTGTGCGCGAGATTGCGCCGCTCGTCCGGGTCGATCCGGTAGTCGTAGAGGTCCTGCTCGCCGGTCGACCACTGCACGTACATCCGGTGCCGGGTCCGCCAGCCGCAGTACGCCGGCCGGTCGTTGTAGCCGTCCATTGCCTCGAGGACGAAGCCCTGGTGCTTCTTCCTGCCGAGGATGTCCAGACCGTCCGTGCGCATGCTGACCCCGGCGGCCCGCGTGACCGTCCGGGCCAGGTCGACGTTGAGCACGGTCCGACGGCTTGTCACCCCCGCGGGAACATGGCCGTCCCAGCGCAACACCATCGGGACGTACGTCGACTCCTGGTACGGCGAGTCCTTGCCGATGATCCGATGCTCCCCCCAGAAGTACCCGTTGTCCGAGGTGAAGATGTAGAGGGTGTCGCGGTCGCGCCCGGTCTCCTGCAGCGCCTGGTGGATCCCGGCAACCGCGTCGTCGACCGAGATCAACGACTCGTACTGACGCTGCCGGGTGAGATCGACCTCGTCCTGCGTGAAGTGCCGTCGCGCGCGCATCCAGCGCGGCATCGTGCGCAGCTTCTGGTGCAGCGTCGACGGAGTGAACGCGGGCAGCACGCCGTCGAGCGCACCGAGATGCCTCGGGGCAGGCGTGTAGGGCGCGTGCGGGCCGTACGGCGAGAAGAAGAGGAACAGCGGCTGGTCGGCCGGAGTGCTGCGGACGAACTCGGTGGCCTTCGCCGCGAACACGTCGGTCGAGTAGTCCTCCGGAGCGTTGCCGTAGGACGACCCGTCGCTGAGCCGGTAGTTGTAGTACGCCCCGTGGTTGGACATGAGGACGGAGAACTGGTCCCACCCGGGCGGCGCGTACCCCGGCCCGACCTCCTTCTCGGAGCTGCGGCCGAAGTAGTTGAGGTACTTGCCGATCAACGCTGTTCGATAGCCGGCCTTGCGCAAGGCGACGGCGACGGTCCGCTCTTCCGACCCGGTCCGGTAGAACCGTCGCCACCCGCCGTAACGAGCACCACCGACGTCCCCGTTGCCGAACACCCGGGAGGTGTGCGCGTAGCGCCCGGTCAGGATTGTGGCGCGCGACGGGCAGCACAGAGACGTCGGGACCATGGCCTGGGTGTAGCGGGTGCCCTGGGCCACCAGCAGCTGCTGCACGGCCGGCATGTGCTGCATCGTGTTGCGTCGCTGGTCGTCGGTGAGGATCAGCACGATGTTCGGTCGAGAGTCGTCGCTGGTCGTCGCGACCGAGCTCGGCACGGTGCGGCCGCTCGCGACGGTGCTCGTCGACGGGGCGACTACGGACAGGACGAGCCCGGTGGTCATCGCGACCACGACGGCGGAGCGGGCGAGGGCGCTCCTGCTCACCAGTCGAAACCGGGGGGCGTCGGCTGACAGGCCTGCTTCGCCTTGGCGTGCATTCGCTCCTCGATCTGTCGTACGGCCGGGTTGCCGGCCAGGTTGTGCTCCTCACCCGGATCCACGCGGTAGTCGTACAGCTCCGTGCGGCCGGTCGCCCATCGCACGTACATCCGATGCTTGGTCCGCCATCCGCAATAGGCGGGCCGTCCGCGATAGCCCGCGATCGCCTCCAGCACGAAGCCGTTCCTGGTGCGCTGGCCGAGCAGGTCGAGCCCGTCGGTGGTCATCGGCACCCGTGCGGCTGCCGCGATCGTCCCGGCGAGGTCGACGTTCAGGGCGAGCCGGCGGTCGACCGCACCGGCCGCCACCTTCCCGTCCCACCGGATCACCAGCGGGACCCGAGTCGCCGGCGAGTACGGCACGTCCTTGCCCACCAGGCCATGCTCCCCCCAGAGGTAGCCGTTGTCCGAGAGGAAGACGAACAGCGTGTCGCGTGCTCTGCCGGTGGCCCTCATGGTGCGCATCAACGACGCCACGGCGTCGTCGACGGAGAGCAGGGTGCGGGTCTGAGCGACGGCGACCTCGGCGCCCAGGTCGCCACCGTTCGCTGCCCGTCGGGCAGCCCAGGTCGGCCGGTCGATGCGGCCGGGACTCACCCCGAAGAACGTCGGCTCGGGGTCAGGCAGGACGTCGGACGCGGACGGACGCGAGCCCCGGGTGTCGGGGACCTGGACGGGGACGGTCTCGTGTCGGGGCGCGGGCACGTACGGGTTGTGCGGACCGTACGGGGAGAACATCACGAACACCGGCTTGCGCCTCGGGGCGTGTCGCACGAAGCGGGTCGCCCGCTCGGCCAGGACGTCGGTCGAGTAGTCCTCCGGCGCGCTGCCATGCACCGACCCGTCGGTGAGCCGGTAGTTGAAGTAGGCCCCCCGTGAGAACTTGAATGCGGTGAACTCGTCCCAGCCCGGTGGCTGGTAGCCGTCCGGCGAGTACTTGCTGAAGTCGTTGAGGTACTTGCCGAAGAACGCCGTCTCGTACCCAGCCTGGTGCAGCGCCGTGTTGATGGTGCGGAACTCCAGGCCACGACGGTGGAACTGCGGCCAGCCACCGAAGGCCGGGCCGCCGACGTCGCCGTTGCCGAAGACCCGGGTGTTGTGGCTGTAGAGCCCGGTGAGGATCGTGGACCGCGACGGGCAGCACAGCGCGGTGGGCACCATGCCTCGCGTGAACCGGGTGCCCTTGTCGACGAGCAGCCGGCGGACCTTCGGCATGCTCGCGAGCGACTCGAGCCGCTGGTCGTCGGTCACGATCAGCACGACGTTGGGCCGGTCGCCGTGCGCAGTGACGACCGGGTCTGCGGACGGGCGCATGGTCAGCGGCGTCAGCACGCCGGTCAGGAGCACCAGCGCGACGGTGGCCGCGAGGACGACGTGCGGCAGCGGGAGTTTCGGCAACGCTGGGAGCTTCCAGCGCCGGCCGGGGCCGGCGGCGCTCAGAGGTAGAGCCCTGTCGGCTCGGCCTGCAGCCGCGCTGCGGCGACGGCGTGCAGATCCCGCTCCCGGAGCAGGACGTAGCTGTGCCCGCGAACCTCGACCTCGGCCCTGTCCTCGGGGTCGAACAGCACCCGGTCGCCCACCTCGATGGTGCGCACGTTCGCCCCGACCCCGACGACCAGTGCCCACGCCAGCCGCTTGCCCATCTGGGCAGTGGCAGGGATCACGATGCCCGCTGCGGAGCGCCGCTCCCCCGACTCGCCGTCCATGTCGACCAGGACGCGGTCGTGCAGCAGCTGGATCGGGGTCGTCGCTCCCAACCGGGGCGATTCAGTGGCGACGTCCGAGGCATTCACGAGTAGACGGTAACCCGCTACCAGCCTCGCGTGCCCGCGGCTCCCTTGAACGGCCCGACGACCCGATCGGTGATCCAGCCCCCGTAGAAGCCGCCCTCCTGGGCCCGCACGACCTCTCCCGCGACCGTCACGCGGTCCATCCGGCCGGGGTAGAGCGCCACGTGCCCCTGCAAGGACTCGAAGCCGGGGCTCGGCGTCGGATAGGTCCAGGCTGCCTGCTCCGCCAGCCGGTCGCCGCCCACGACGTCGAGGTAGTCCGCGGACCCCTTGAACTCGCACCAGCTGCTGCCGCTCGCGGGCCGCAGGGCGCCGTCGGCGAAGGCCGACCGCGGGAGGTAGTACGTCGGTGGGTGGCTCGTCTCGAGCACGCGCAGCGCTTCGAGCGTGTCGGCCACCGTCACCCCGCCGATCTCCACGGTCACCCGCTCGCCGGTGGGCTCGACCCGGGGTGGTCGGGGATAGTCCCAGACCGACTCCTGGCCGGGCCCGGGCTCCTCCCGTCGTGCTCCGCCGAGCCTCAACGGGAGCGGCGCCAGATGAGCAGACCCACGGCAACGGCCACCGCTGCGGCCAGGATCGCGACCCGCTGGGCGCGCAGGTCGCCGCGCTCGTCGATCACCGTCGACCGGGCCGACTCCACGCCGCGGCGAGCGACATTGGCCGGCTTCACCCGGTCGGCGATCGCGTCCACGGTCGTGGCCAGCCGCTCCCGGGTGAGCGCGATCTCGGCCTCGATCTGCGCCGGTGTCCGGGCGGGCTGGCTGTCGGCGGCCGGGTCGCTGCTCATGGCGTTCTCATCCTGTCTGGCGTCATGGGGTGCTGCCTCCGGCGGTCGCGGCGGGCTCTGACGGGTCCATGCCCATGATCCTGCCGCCTGAACCGGGGTCCTGTCGCGGCCTGCCGCACGGCGGCGAGGTTAGGTTGACCTCATGCCGACCCTCTCACCTGGCGACCCAGCGCCCGATTTCACCCTTCCCGATCAAGATGGCACGCCTGTGTCGCTGTCCTCGCACGCCGGGAGCAAGGTCGTCCTGTACTTCTACCCGGCCGCATCCACACCGGGCTGCACGACCCAGGCCCGCGACTTCCGGGACAACATGGCATCCCTGACCGCGGCGGGAATCCAGGTTCTCGGCGTGTCGCCGGACGAGCAAACGGCCCAGCAGGCCTTCCGCGACGAGGAGCAGGTCCCCTACCGGCTGCTGTGCGACCCGGCCCGCGACGTGCTGGAGGCGTACGGCGCCTGGGGCGAGAAGAAGCTCTACGGCAAGACCGTGACCGGCGTGATCCGGTCGACCTTCGTGATCGACGAGAAGGGCGCGATCGAGAAGGCGCTGTACAACGTCAAGGCCACCGGTCACGTGGCCAAGCTCCGCCGCGACCTCGCCCTCGGCTGACCCGGCCCCGGCCCTCCCGCCGGCCCCCGGCTCCCGCAGTCGACCACGTTTGGCAGACGGGTGATCGCTTCAGCTGGTGTGTGCGCCTGCTGAAGCGATCGTCGGCCTGCTGAAGCGCCGACGAGTCCGGGGTACGTGGGGGGGACCGGCCCGGCAGGGGGCCGCGGTTGCCGACGGCGCCTAGGATCGGTCGCCTGCGGAAGTGGTGGAATTGGCAGACACGCTGGCTTTAGGTGCCAGTGCCTTCGGGCGTGGGGGTTCAAGTCCCCCCTTCCGCACCCGGTGGTCCTCGTCAGTCCCTCACGAACCGGGCAGCAGCTCGCGGATCGACGGGGCAAGAGCGCGGAACGCGTTTCCGCGGTGGCTGATGGCGTTCTTCTCCTCGGCGGGCATCTCGGCAGTGGTCCGGTCGTGCCCGTCCGGGAGGAACGCCGGGTCGTAGCCGAACCCGCCGGTCCCCCGCGGCTCGCGGACCAGCCGGCCGGCGACCCTGCCCTCCACCACCCGCTCGTCCCCGCTCGCCAGCACCAGTGCCGCTGCGCAGACGAAGGCCGCTCCGAGGTGCCCGTCGGGCACGTCGGCCACCTGGTCGAGGACCAGCCGCAGGTTGGCGGAGTCGTCGCGACCGGCGCCGGCCCAGCGGGCCGAGAAGACTCCCGGCATGCCGTTGAGCGCATCCACGCACAGCCCGCTGTCGTCAGCCACTGCCGGCAGCCCGGTGTAGTCCGCGGCCGCCCGCGCCTTCTTGGCCGCGTTCTCGGCGAACGTGAGGCCGTCCTCCACGACCTCCGGCGCCTCGGGGGGCAACGGCACCAGCTCGATGTCCAGGCCGATGTCCCGCAGGATCTCCTGCAGCTCCCCCACCTTGTGCGCGTTGCGGGTGGCGAGCACGACCCGGGTCACGACGACAGCGCGGCCTGCTGCATGCCGGTCAGCGAGGCGCAGCCACCGGCGGCCAGGTCGAGCAACGCGTCCAGACTCGCCCGGTCGAACGGCTCGGCCTCCGCCGTGCCCTGCACCTCCACGAAGGCACCCCCGCCGGTCATCACGACGTTCATGTCGGTGTCAGCGGTGACGTCCTCCTCGTAGCAGAGGTCGAGCATCGGGACCCCGCCGACGATCCCGACGGACACCGCGGCCACCGACGACGTCAGCGGTTCCCCCGCAAGCGCGTCCTTGTCGCGCAGGTAGGACACCGCGTCGGCCAGCGCGACGTATGCGCCGGTGATCGCGGCGGTCCGGGTGCCTCCGTCGGCCTGGAGCACGTCGCAGTCGAGCACGATCGTGTTCTCGCCCAGCGCCTTGTAGTCGACAGCCGCACGCAGCGAACGCCCTACCAGCCGGGAGATCTCGTGCGTGCGGCCGCCGATGCGCCCCTTGACCGACTCGCGGTCCGAGCGGGTGTTGGTCGAGCGCGGCAGCATGGCGTACTCGGCCGTCACCCAGCCGAGACCGCTGCCCTTGCGCCAGCGCGGCACGCCGACCGTGACCGAGGCGGCGCACAGCACCCGGGTCTTGCCGAACTCGACGAGGACAGATCCCTCGGCGTGGTCGAGCCAGTTGCGGGTGATCGTGACCGGCCGCAGCTGGTCGGGAGCCCTGCCGTCGATGCGTGACATGGCGACGACCTTAAAGGACCCCGGTGACTGTTCCGGCCGACGGTCGGCCCCGGGCAGCCGCGCTCAGACGTCGTACGTCGTGCCGCACTCCGCTAGCTCGACCGGACCGTCGAACGTGGCCCGGGCTGCGTCGAGGGACACTGCCGGGTCGTTCCACGGCGGCAGGTGCGTGAGCAGCAGGCGGCGCGCCCCTGCCTTCGCTGCATGCTCGCCGGCCTGCCCTCCGGTGAGGTGCAGGTCGGCCGGCGCCTTGTCGTCGCGTCCGGCCTGGAACGACGACTCGACCAGCGCGAGGTCGGCGCCGCGCGCGATCTCGACCAGCGCCGGGCTGGGGCCGGTGTCGCCGGAGTACACCAGCGCCCGGCCGCCGTGCTCGACCCGCATCGCCCACGTCTGCACCGGGTGCGCCATCTGCGCCACCGTCACGGTCAGCGGGCCGATCTCGTGCCGGCCGGCCGACCACTCGCGGAACTCGAAGCAGCCGGACAGGCCCGGATGCTCCGCCCGCCCGTACGCCGCAGCGAGGTGGGCGCCGGTTCCCGTTGGTCCGTGCACCGGGATCACCGGGTAACCACCGCTGGTGTCGTACGTGCGCGCCACGTACAGCGCGAGCACGTCCATGCAGTGGTCCGGATGCAGGTGGCTCAGCAGCACGGCGTCGACGTCACCCACGGCGCAGTGCCGCTGCAGCGAGCCCAGGGCACCGCTGCCGAGGTCGAGCAGCGCGCGGAAGCCGTCGGCCTCGACGAGGTAGCAGGACGCCGGGCTCGCCGGACCCGGGATCGACCCCGAGCAGCCGACCACGGTGAGCCTCACGCCACCGCCTCGACGCCGCCGGCCTCGGGCCCGAGGAAACGACGGCTGAGGTCGCGGAACACCGACGGGTCGCCGGTGGTCAGGAACCGGTGCTCGGGCTCGGGCAGGTCACCGGGCCGCTCGAGACCGTGCGCGAGCAGCGTCCGGTAGACGTCCTTGGCTGTCTCCTCGGCGCTGGACACCAGCGTCACCCCGTCCCCCATCACGTAGGACACCACCGCGGAGAGCAGCGGGTAGTGCGTGCAGCCCAGGATGAGGGTGTCCACCTCGGCCGCCGCGACCGGGTCCAGGTACTCGTGCGCCACCTTGATCAGCTCGTCGCCGCCCGTCACGCCCAGCTCCACGAACTCGACGAACCGCGGGCAGGCCTGGGTGGTGACGGCGATGTGCGGCGCAGCGGCGAACGCGTCCTCGTACGCCCTGCTCGTCTTGGTCGCCACGGTCGAGATCACGCCCACCCGATCGGTCCGGGTCGCTGCGACCGCTCGGCGGACGGCCGGCCTGATGACCTCGACGACGGGGACGCCATAGCGCTCACGGGCGTCGTGCAGCACCGCGGCGCTCGCGCTGTTGCACGCGATGACCAGCATCTTCACGCCCTGCTCGACGAGGTGGTCGAGGCACTCGATCGCGTAGGACCGGACCTCGGCGATCGGCCGCGGGCCGTATGGCTGGCGCGCGGTGTCCGCGTAGTAGAGGACCGGCTCGTGCGGCAGCTGGTCGAGCACCGAGCGGGCGACGGTCAACCCGCCGTAGCCGGAGTCGAAGATCCCGATCGGAGCGTCTGCCACAGTGAAGGAGGGTACGACGCGCGCCGGAGGAGTCGGGGCGCCGACCCCGGGGTAGGTGTCGCTCATGTTCGCCGTCACCATCGCAACCGAGACCGCCAGCAACGACGCCTTCCGTACGGTGCTGAACACCTCCGAGCACGTCCAGGTCGTGGCTATGACGCTGCAGCCGGGCGAGGACATCGGCGCCGAGGTGCACCCGGGCAACGACCAGGTGCTGCTGTTCACCGAGGGCACGGCCCGCGCAGAGGTGGGCGGCGAGACCCAGGAGGTCGGGCCCGGCGTGCTCGTGGTCGTGCCGGCCGGCACCGAGCACAACTTCACCAACACCGGCGCCGGGACGCTGCGACTGCTGACCATCTACGGGCCGCCGGACCACGCCCCCGGCACGGTGCACCGGACGAAAGCAGAGGCCGAGGCCGCTGAGCACTAGCTCCGTGCCCCGTGCCCCGTGCCCCATGCGCGGATTCCCATGATCGGAGCAATTTCATCGCGGCAGATGTTCTCCGCCCACTCCATTGATGCCGAAACGTGCGCGAGCCGCTGCCACCCTGAGTCGCTGTCCACACCCGGGGCGCTGTCCACATTCCGGCGGCGGGAGCCGGTCCCGGCCGAGTTGGCGTCCAGTCTGCTGAGGTGACCGCCTCGTCCGAGCCGATGACCGCCCGGCGCCCATGGCAGGACGCCGCGTCCCGGCTCGCCGAGCACCAGGGTGGGGTCGTGGGCCGAGCGCAGCTCGCTGCGCTGGGCGTTCCTCGCGCGTACGTCCGTAGCGAGCTCAGGGGTCGGCGCTGGCAGCGCATCCATCGCCGCACGTACGTCACGTTCACCGGTCCCCTGCCGTTCGAGACGCGTGTTTGGTCCGGTGTCGTCTACGCAGGCCGCGGGGCGGTTGCCAGCCACGGCACCGCCGCGTTCCTCGTGGGCCTGAGCGACCGGGCGCCCGACGTCGTCGACATCACGGTCGCGCACGGTCGCCGGGTGGGCTCTCGACCAGGGCTGCGCATCCGGCAGTCCCGCCGGCTGGAACTGACCCGGCACCCGACCCGGCTGCCCCCGCAGACCCGAGTGGAGGAAACGGTTCTCGACCTGACCGACGCGGCGCGGTCGGAGGTGAGTGTCATCGACGTCGTGCTCCGAGCCTGCCAACGCCGGCTGACCACAGCTGCGCGCCTGACCCTCCGGGCCCGTGGACGCAAGCGTTTGAAGTGGCGGCGACTGGTCCGTGAACTCATCTGCGAGGTCCGGGACGGCGTGCAGTCGGCTTTGGAGCGGCGCTACTTCCGAGATGTCGAGCGAGCCCACGGCCTGCCGCGCGGTTGCCGCAACAAGGGCGAGGGGCCACGCGGGCGCCGGCGGTACCGCGACGTTCGGTACCGCCGGTGGCGGCTCGTCGTCGAGCTCGACGGTCGCGCGGCGCACCCGGACGAGTGGCAGGAGGCCGACGATATCCGGGACAACGAGCTCGTCGATGACGAAGACGTGCGCACCCTGCGCTACGGATGGATGCCCGTGACCACCCGGCCGTGCGAGACGGCGAGCCAGGTGGCCAGAAAGCTCGCGAGCCGCGGCTGGAAGGGACGGCCCGTCAGCTGCGGGCCTACCTGCACGGGAAAGTTCACCTGAGTCACCGCCCGCCACTAGTGCCGCCGCGGTCGGCCGGGAGATGTGGGCGGCAACAGACGGGGCCGGGAGTGCGCCCCCGCCAATACCTGCCTGCCTGCCTGCCCGAATCGTTGGCTGCCGCGGCAAATCCTCATGATCGGAGCAGCATTGCCCGAGCTTCTGGCCCTGGCCCGCTCCGATCATGGGAAAACCAGCGCGACGACGCGGCCAAAACCAGCGCGACGCCGGGCAGATCCGGCCAGACTTCGCGACAGGCGACAGGCGACAAGCCCGGCGACGGCCTAGGCCCAGAGCTGGCCCTCGAGGCTGCTCTCGGCCTCGTCGAGCGTTCCGGCGTACGCGCCGGTCGAGAGGTACTTCCAGCCTCCGTCGCACACGATGAAAGCGATGTC
>JBBRVU010000113.1:0-13324 GCA_038246575.1 Actinomycetes bacterium
TGGCCGAAGGTCAGGCTGTGGTTGTCCCGGCCGAACGGGAGGTGCACCGCGAACCGCTCGCTGAGCCCGAAGAGCACGGCGAGCAGGGGCCACCACAGCTGGCCCAGCTCAGGAAGGGGCGCGTCCTGCCACCAGAGCAGGGCCGCGGAGGACGCGAGGCCGGCGCTGAGCAGCCAGATCAGGTGATCGGGCGTGGTCAGGCCGCGCCATCGCGGCCGCGGATCGCGATCGCGCACCACGACGGGGCCTGGTCGCATCTCCTCAGTGTGAGGCACGCGCACCCATTACGCAGCGATATGGCCCGGTTGCTGGGGGTCACCCTTCGAGGGACCGCCGCCCGGGGCAGCAGGGCGGGAGCCCGGGAGGAGTCCCTGGCTGCCAGCGTCGGTCTCCGTCAGTTCCAGGTGGCGCCGTTGGTCCCGCCCCGGGGAGCCTTGTTCCAGGTCGCACCAGCGTTGACTTTGTTCCAGGTGGCTCCGGCCTTGTCGCTGCCGATAGAGCCGAGTCCGGTCAACATGGCGGCGGCCGCGGCCAGTGCCAGCGCTGCGAACAGCGCGACAAAGAAGGTGGTGAGCTGGCCGAAGGAGGCAGTACGGGTCATGGTCTTCTCCTGAGTTTGACGGTTCGGCACGAGTGGCGAGTGATCAACGATGCGCCAGGCGACATGATCCATCCGGGACGGTCTGGGATCGACCACGCTCGGTCGCGTGTTCGGTAAAGAAACATGACCGGGCAGTTGCGGGCCGCCTGACCACCCTGTAACACCGCGGAAACACCGGCCGGGCACGATGCGCCCCATGGACAAGCAGCAGGAGTTCGTCCTCCGGACGCTCGAGGAGCGTGACATCCGCTTCGTGCGGCTGTGGTTCACCGACGTGCTCGGCTTCCTCAAGTCGGTGGCGGTCGCGCCGGCCGAGCTCGAAGGAGCCTTCGACGAGGGCATCGGTTTCGACGGATCGGCGATCGAGGGCTTCGCGCGGGTCTACGAGTCGGACATGCTCGCCAAGCCCGACCCCGGCACGTTCCAGATCCTGCCGTGGCGCTCGGAGTCCCCGGGCACGGCGCGGATGTTCTGCGACATCGTCATGCCCGATGGCAGTCCGTCCTTCGCCGACCCGCGCCAGGTCCTCAAGCGCACGCTGGCCAAGGCCGCTGACCTGGGATTTGCCTTCTACACCCACCCCGAGATCGAGTTCTTCCTGTTCAAGGACCTTGAGACCGGCGGGCGGGCTCCGACCCCGGTCGATCAGGGTGGCTACTTCGACCATGTCGCTCACGGCGCCGGGGCGGACTTCCGGCGGGACGCGATCACGATGCTGGAGTCGATGGGCATCTCGGTCGAGTTCAGCCACCACGAAGGGGCGCCGGGTCAGCAGGAGATCGACCTGCGGTACGCAGATGCGCTGTCCACCGCAGACAACTTGATGACCTTCCGGCACGTGATGAAGCAGGTCGCGCTGTCGCAGGGGGTCCACGCGTCGTTCATGCCGAAGCCGCTTACCGAGCATCCCGGGTCCGGCATGCACACCCACCTGTCGTTGTTCGAGGGGGAGCGCAACGCCTTCTTCGAGGCGGGCGCTCGGTACCAGCTGTCGAAGGTCGGTCGGTCGTTCATCGCCGGGCTGCTCCGGCACGCCGCCGAGATCACCGCCGTCACCAACCAGTGGGTCAACTCCTACAAGCGGCTCTCCGGTGGGGGAGAGGCCCCGTCCTACGTCTGCTGGGGCCACAACAACCGGTCGGCGCTGGTGCGCGTCCCGATGTACAAGCCGCTGAAGGGCAACTCGACGCGGGTCGAGCTGCGCTCCCCGGACACCGCCTGCAACCCCTATCTCGCCTTCGCGGTCGTGCTGGCGGCCGGACTCAAGGGCATCCAGGAGGGTTACGAGCTGCCCGACGAGGCTGAGGACGACGTCTGGTCGCTCACCGATGCCGAGCGGCGCGCCCTCGGCATCGAGCCGCTACCGGCGAGTCTGAGCGACGCCATCCGCGCAATGGAGACCAGCGAGCTGGTCGCGGAGACTCTCGGCGAGCATGTTTTCGACTTCTTCCTCCGCAACAAGCGCGCCGAGTGGCTGGAGTACCGGCGACAGGTGACGCCCTACGAGCTCGACCGCTACCTGTCGGTGCTGTAATCAGGCGGTGACGAGCGTGCAGCGGGTCCTCGTGGTCCAACATGAGGCGGAAACCGGACCGGGTTGGTGGGGCGACTGGCTCGACGGGGCCGGCGTCGCCCTGGATATGCACCATGCGTATGCGCAGGAAGACAGGCCGGCGCTCACGGAGTACGACGGGCTGCTCGTCCTCGGCGGAGCCATGGGCCCGGTCGAGGACGAGGCACATCCCTGGCTCCTCTCCGTCCGGGACCTGCTGGCCGAGGCGGTCCGGATCGAGCTGCCGACGATGGGGATCTGCCTGGGTGCCGAGATGTTGGCCGTGGCGTGCGGTGGCAGCGTTCGCCGAGGGTTGGCCGGCCCGGAGATCGGCGTCATGGACATCGAGATGTCGGCGGAGGCCGCAGACGACCGCGTGCTCGGTTCCTTGCCGCGACGGCCCCGAGTGCTGCAGTGGCACTGGGAGGAGATGGACCGGCTGCCGCCCCGATCGGTCCTGCTCGGCTCGTCGCCGGCGTATCCGCACCAGGCGTTTCGCATCGGCGCGGCCGCGTGGGGGATTCAGGGGCACCCGGAGGTGACGCCGGGGATCGCCAGGCAGTGGGCGCGTGAGGACAGCTCGCTGCTCCGCGAAGCCGGGCGGCGCCCGGACGACCTGGTCGCCGAGATCGAGATGGCCACCGACGAGCTGGTGGGCACCTGGAAGCCAGTCGCCGAGGCGTTCGCGGGCGTGGTCCGGGCGGACGCGTCCCGCGTCGCACAGGGCACCTGAGGCCTCGCTCGACCCCGTCCAGCGCGCCCCACCGCACCTATAGTGATCAGGGATCACGCACACCCGACGGACGTCTGTGGGTTGAGATGACCAGCGAGGAAGTTCTGCACAAGGCTGATTTCGACGCCATCTACGACCAGCCGGACCCACGGGCCTACTACTCGACGCTGCGGAAGCTCGACTACGCCATCCCGCAGCGGGGCGCAGAGATTTTCACCGACCTGCTCGATGTGCGACCCAGCAATGGCGGGGGACCGTTCAAAGTGCTCGACGTCTGCTGTTCCTACGGTGTCGTCGCGACGTTGATGCGGACCGACCTCGAGATGTCCGACATCTACGAGCACTACGCCGCGCCCGGCGCGCAATCGCTGACCCCTGAAGAGCTGAACGACGTGGACCGGCAGTTCCTGATGGAGCACAGCAAGCCCGGTGCTCCGGAGCTGGTAGGTCTCGACCTGGCCCAGCGCGCGGTCGACTACGCCGTCGCGTCGGGCGCGCTCGACGTCGGGTTCGCAGAGAACCTCGAGGTGGACGATCCGTCGCCGCAGCTCGCAGCGCAGCTCGAGGGCGTCGACCTGATCACGACAACCGGCGGCGTCGGCTACGTGACCGACCAGACCTTCGACCGGCTCCTCGCTGTTGCTCCCGACACCGCATGGGTGGCGGCCTTCTGCCTGCGTACCTACGACTACGACCCGATCGCGCAGTCCCTCGAGGCGCGCGGGCTGAGCACAGAACGTGTCGCGCACACTTTTCGTCAGCGCCGGTTCATCGGGGCCGACGAGCAGCAGTGGGCTGTGGCCGAAGTCCAGTCGCGTGGCGTCGACCCCACCGGCAAGGAGGAGGACGGCTACTTCCACGCCGACTGCTTCCTCTCGCGGCCCGCGAGCGAGGTTGATCAACGGCCGCTTGCCGAGCTCCTCCCAGGGCTTGCCTGACGGGCACCGATAGCGTGACCGGGTGAGCGACCGGCGGGACGGACGCCCCGAGGTGCGCTTGGCCCGGGCCGGATTCACCGAGCCGGACCGGGCCGCAGCGGCGATCTCGGGTGGCGCGCTCGACGGACTCTTCGACGATGATCAGGTGCTGACCGATCTCGCCGCGACCGCCGACCCGGACGAGGCCCTGCTCCGGCTGGCGCTGCTCCTCGAGTCCGCGCGCGAGGGCGGCGTCGGTGTCGCGCTGGCGGATGCACTGAGAGCGGATGACCTGCTGCGCAGGCGGCTGTTTGCTGTCCTGGGAGCGAGCCAGGCGCTGGCCGACCATCTGGTCCGGGTTCCCGAGAGCTGGCGACTCCTGGTCCCCGTTGGCGATGTACGTCCCAGTGCCGCCGGGTTGCGACGCTCGATGCTGCTCGCGATCGGCGCCGACCCTGACGACCCGCACCCGGCGGCCGGCGCCGACCACGAGGCGACCGATCTGCTCCGCCTCGCGTATCGCAACCACCTGCTCGGTCTCGCCGCTCGTGACGTCGGCGCGGGGGCCGACGTCTCGGACGTCGCGGGTGAGCTCGCCGACCTCGCCGGGGCGACGCTCGAGGCGGCGTTGGCGGTGGCGAGGACGGAGGTGGGGGACGCCGCGGCGACCTGTCGGCTCGCGGTGATCGCGATGGGCAAGTGCGGGGGCCGCGAGCTCAACTACGCCAGCGACGTGGACGTCGTGTTCGTGGCCGAGGCCGCCGAGGGCGAGGAGGAGACGTCGGCGTTGCGGACGGCGACGGCGCTCGCCTCGACGCTGATGCGCGTGTGCTCGGCGAGTACGGCTGAGGGCACCATCTGGCCGGTCGACGCGGCGTTGCGCCCGGAGGGCAAGGCCGGCCCGCTCGTGCGGACCCTCGCCAGCCACGTGGCCTACTACCAGCGATGGGCCAAGACCTGGGAGTTCCAGGCGCTGCTCAAGGCCCGGCCGGTGGCCGGCGACATGGACCTCGGCCGGGCATATGTCGATGCGGTGGCGCCGATGGTGTGGCAGGCGGCCGAGCGCTCCGACTTCGTCGCTGACGTCCAGCAGATGCGGCGCCGGGTCGAGGAGACCCTCCCCGCCGCGGACAGTCATCGCGAGCTCAAGCTCGGACCCGGCGGTCTGCGCGACGTCGAGTTCGCCGTGCAGCTGCTGCAGCTCGTCCACGGACGCACCGACAATGCCTTGCGCAGCAGCAACACGCTGGAGGCGCTGGAGGCGCTGTCAACCTACGGCTACGTCGGGCGCACGGACGCTGCGGAGTTCGACCGGGCCTACCGGTTCCTGCGGACGATCGAGCACAGGTTGCAGCTGCACCGCCTGCGCCGGACGCACGTGATGCCCGACGACGAGGTCGACCTGCGCCGGCTCGGTCGGTCGATGGGGTTGCGCGCCGACACCGTCGCCGAGCTCGATCGGCAGTGGCGCGGCCACGCCCGCGAGGTGAGGCGGCTGCACGAGAAGCTGTTCTACCGGCCGTTGCTGTCCTCGGTGGCGCGACTGCACTCCGACCATGCCCGGCTGACACCGGCAGCAGCAAGGTCTCGGTTGGAGGCGCTGGGCTACGTCGACCCGGCGGGCGCGCTACGCCACCTGGAGTCGCTGACAGCCGGGGTGAGTCGGCGTGCCGCCATTCAGCGCACCCTCCTGCCGGTGCTGCTCGGCTGGTTCGCGGACGCCCCGGACCCCGACGGCGGGCTGCTGGCGTTCCGCCGGATCAGCGACTCGCTGGGCACGACGCCGTGGTACCTCCGGCTGCTGCGCGACGAGGGTGCTGTCGCCCAGCGACTGTCCCTGATCCTGGCCAGCAGCAAGTACGCCGTCGACCTGCTGGGCCGGGCCCCGGATGGCGTTCGGCTGCTTGCCGACGACGCCGAGCTGCGGCCGCGATCACGCGACGAGCTGGACACCGAGCTGATCACGGCCACGGCGCGCCACGAGGATCCGCCCGAGGCGGTGGGAGTTGCCCGGGCGGTCCGCCGGCGTGAGCTGTTCAGGATCGCTGCGGCCGACCTGCTCGATCTGGTCGGGGTCGATCAGGTCGAGGAGTCCCTGACCGACGTCGCGGCCGCGACGCTGAGCGCGGCACTCGAGGTGGCATCCCGGTCGGCACGGGCTGCCCACGGCGGCGTGCTGCCGACCCGCCTGTCCATCGTGGCCATGGGCCGCTTCGGCGGGCGCGAGCTGTCCTACGGCAGTGACGCGGACGTGCTGTTCGTGCACGACCCGCTGCCCGGGGCCGACGAGCGGCAGGCGGCCGAGGCGGCAACCGCAGTGGTCGGCGAGCTGCGGCGGTTGCTCTCGGTGCCCTCGCCGGACCCCCCGCTGGGCGTCGATGCGGACCTCCGGCCCGAGGGGCGGCAGGGCCCGCTCGTACGCACGCTGGCGTCCTATGCCGCCTACTACGAGCGCTGGTCGCACGTCTGGGAGAGCCAGGCCTTGCTGCGGGCCGTCCCGGTGGCCGGGGACGCGGACCTGGGTAAACAGTTCCTGGCCGTCATCGACCCGCTGCGGTACCCGGCGGAGGGCCTCGCGGAGGCCCCGGTGCGCGAGATCCGTCGGATCAAGGCGCGGGTCGAGGCCGAGCGCCTGCCTCGTGGCGCGGACCCGACGAGGCACACGAAGCTGGGCCCGGGCGGACTCGCCGACGTGGAGTGGACGGTGCAGCTGCTCCAGCTCCAGCACGGCGGCCGGGTGCCGGCTCTGCGGACGCCCCGGACTCTTCCGGCGTTGGCTGCTGCCGGCGAAGCGGCCCTGCTGACCGCGGAACAGGTCCGCATCCTCTCTCATGCCTGGCGCAGCGCCAGCCGGGTCCGCAACGCGGTGCTGCTCGTCCGCGGCCGTCCGGGCGACAGCCTGCCCACCGAGCTGCGCGAGCTCGCCGGTGTGGCGCGGGTGCTCGGCTACCCTCCGGGCGGATCGGAAGCCCTGGTCGACGACTACCGTCGGGCGACCCGGCGGGCCAGGACTGTGGTGGACGGAGTGTTCTACAGGTGACGGAGCATGGCGCGGTGCGGCCGACGTACCGTAGCCTGCTGCGCAACCGGGAGTTCCGCGGCCTGGTGGCAGCACAGGTCACCAGCGAGCTCGGCGACCACGTGGCCCGGGTCGCGATCGCCTCCCTGGTCCTGACCCGCACCGACAGCGCATTCCTCGCGGTCCTGGCGTTCGTCGTGAGTTTCGTCCCGGCCGTCTTCGGCTCAGCCTTCCTCGGCGCCGTTGCCGATCGGTTGCCGCGCAAGGTCGTGCTGCTCGGCTGTGACCTGGCCCGTGCGGTCGTGCTCGGCCTGATCGCGCTGCTCGCCGTCGACTCGACGCCGGTCTGGGTCCTGCTGGGCATGCTCCTGGTCGCCGAGACGTTCTCTGCGCCGTTCGAGGCGGCGCACCGGGCGGTTCTCCCGGATGTCCTGCCCGATCCGCGGGAGTGCCTCACCGGCAACGGCCTGCTCCGTGTGATGCACCAGGTCGACCAGGTCGCCGGCATCGTCGCCGCGGGCATCGTCATCGTCCTGGTGGGGGAACGCGCTGCCCTGCTCCTCGACGTGGTGAGCTTCCTCGTCTCGTTCGTGTTGCTGGCGGCAATGTTGCGCTGGCGACCCGCATCCCGGCAGCGCCCCGCGGGCGAGGAGATGCGGCGCACGCTCGCTGACGACTTCCGCGAGGGCTGGCGTCTGGTGTTCGACGACCCTGCGCTGCGGGCGCTCATCGTGCTGGCCTGGAGTGCGGCCGTGTTCGTCATCGCGCCCGAGGCGGTGGCGCTGGCCTACGCCCGTGACGACGGGGCCGACCCGGCGGTGGGCGCTGCGCTGATGGCGAGCCTGCCCGCCGGAGCGGCGATCGGCGCGCTGCTGGTGGCGCGGCTGGAGCCGCTGCGGCAGGTGGGCCTGATCCTGCCGCTGGCGGTGACCTCGTGCACCCCGCTGCTGCTGACCAGCCTGGCGCCGCCGTGGCAGCTCGTGCTTCCGCTGTGGTTCATCTCCGGCCTCTCGCAAGGTTTCATGGTTCCGCTGATGACCACGGTCAACCTGGTCAGCCCGGCTGCGCTGCGCGGGCGGGTCAACGGCCTCGCCGGCGCCGGGTTCAGCCTCGTCACCGCTTCCACGTACCTGCTGGCCGGTGCGATGGCTGACCTGACCTCGCCTGCGGTGGCGGTCACGGTCGGAGCCGTGCTGGGTCTGGGGCTGGTCGGGGCTGCACACCGGTCCTGGCCCGGTGGTGAGCTGCGCCGGGCCGCCCGGCGGGTCTACGTCGGGGGCTGAGGACACCGGCCCGCAGTGCCCGCCTCCGGGCCACGCCCGACACGCGCAGACGGGACATTTGTCCTATTTACCTGCGACTCCCTGGTGCCTCCTGCACACTGGCTGCGACTTCCCGGGAACCGTTGCCGTTGCGACGACGTCCTCGGTGCTGTCCCCCTCCCTCCCATCACCTCGAGGACCTGGCCCTGATGCGACCCGCTCGTCACTCCCTCGTCCGCATCCCGTCGGCGCGTGCCTGGCGAACCCTGCTCGTCGGGCTGCTCGCCACCCTGCTGGCCGCGGCGGTGCTGCCGGCGTCCCCGGCGACGGCGAATAAGGTCCGGATCGACCCCAGGATCTTCGGCGTGCACGACTCCCGGCTGAGCTCGTTCGCCACCGGCACGGTGGGCTCGGTGCGGCTCTGGGACGCGGGTGTCACCTGGCGGGACATCGAGACCTCCCCGGGCGCCTACGACTTCTCCAGGCTGGACGCGATCGTGCGGGCGGCCAACGCCCGCAACGTCGAGGTGACCCTGGTGCTCGGGATGACCCCGGACTTCTACGCCTCCACCAGCAAGGGCGAGACGTCGATGCCGGGCGACCTGGGTGCCTGGGACCGCTACGTGCGCGCGGTGGTGACCAGGTACAGCCCCGCGAACTGGGGCGGGGTGCGGGGCATCGGCGCCTACCAGGTGTGGAACGAGGCGAACGTCAAGAACTTCTGGACCGGCTCACCGATCCAGATGGCCCAGCTCACCAAGGCGACCTGGAACGCGGTCAAGGCCGTGGACAAGGGCGCTCTCGTGGTGGGCCCGGCCATGGCCGCCCGCATCGGTGAGCAGACGCGCGGGATCGCGTTGTTCTACTACATCAAGCTCAACCGGGTGCCGGTGTGGCGCTACATGAACGCCATCGGGCTGAACCTCTACCCGTTGGACAAGTACGGCAGCAAGCTCGGGACGCCGGAGAAGTCGATGGCGCTGCTGGCCAAGACCCGCAAGCAGATGCAGCTGCGGGGGGTACCGGCGAACAAGCCGATCTGGAACACCGAGGTCAACTACGGCATGCGCACCGGCACCTATGGCGGAACGCCGGCGATCCCGATCTCGGACAGCGCGCAGGCCGCCTACGTGGTCCGCACGTACTTGCTCAACGCTGCGAACAAGGTCAAGCGCGTGCACTGGTACTCCTACGACCTGGGAAACCTGCCCGGTGGGGGAACCCTCGGCAACACCCGGCTCACCGACCCGGCCGACGGGTCGACCCGCACCCTCGCCGGCCGCGCAGTCGGGCTGGTCCGCGGCTGGATGGTCGGCGGCCGGCTGGTCGGCCCGAGCAAGTCCGCGCTGCCGTGTGCGAAGGACCGTGCCGGGACCTACACCTGCGTCATCACCTACGCGCGTGGCGTCAAGCGGGTGTACTGGAACCCGACGAAGCGGGTCAAGATCAAGACGGTCAAGTCGGCAAAGTTCCTGGTGACCGTCTACGGTAAGAAGAAGCGCATTTCCGGCGGATCGTCCAAGTTCGTGGACTACCGCCCGGTCATGGTGCGGTCGAAGACCTGACCGCCACGCCGCGGCCGACCTGTCGGCCGCCCGACCTCCGCCCGTACACAACCCCGGGGATCACCTACTTATGACACGTCTTGCCAAGTTCTTCTCACCGCGCCTGCTCGCTGTCGCTCTGGCTCTGGGCCTCTCGGTGACGGTGCTGCCGGCCACACCGGCCTCGGCTGCCGTCCAGAAGGTCAAGGGTCGTTTCTTCGGCATGACCGACAACGACCCGCTGAGCTGGCCGAAGGCTCCGATCGGCTCGCTGCGGCTGTGGGACGCCGGGGTCACCTGGCGCGAGATCGAGCGGGAGAAGGGCACCTTCGACTTCAGTCGCCTTGATGCGCTGGTCGCCGAGGCGCGCTCGCACGGCGCTCGGCCGTTGCTGGTCCTCGGGCAGACCCCCGAGTTCTATGCGCAGAGCCCGAACGCGAGCTCGTACAACGGTCCAGGCGCGAGCTCGATGCCCAACCTGCCGGCCTTCCGGCGCTACCTCCGCGCTGTCACCCGTCGCTACGGCGCGAAGCTGGACTACCAGGTCTGGAACGAGGCGAACGTGCCGGGGTTCTGGTCGGGGTCGCCGGACCAGATGGCCAAGCTGACGAAGATCACCAGCAAGATCGTGTCCAAGGAAGCCGGCAAGAAGGCCAAGGTCGTCGGTCCGGCCCTGGCGACTCGGCTCACCGGTCAGCGGCGCTGGCTGCGCGACTTCTACGCCCAGCGCACCGGGCGCCGTCCGGTCGCGGCATGGATGGACATCGTGTCGCTGAACCTCTACCCGGGCCCCAAGGAGGGACCGGAGCACTCGATGTCGCTGCTGGCGGCGTCGCGGTCCATGCTTCGTGACGCCGGCGTCAACAAGCCGATCTGGAACACCGAGATCAACTACGGCCTGCGGACCGGCGGCGGCGGGAAGGCGCGCAACATCTCGCGGGCCAAGGAGGCGTCGTTCGTCACGCGGACGTACGTGCTGAACGCGGCGAACAACGTCAAGCGCGTGTTCTGGTACTCCTGGGACATCGGTGCCCTGGCCAACACCCAGCTCAGCTATGGCGCCGGGTCGCTGACCCGGGCGGGCCGGGCCTACACGGAGATGCGCAGCTGGATGCTCGGGGCCAAGATGCAGGGCTGTGACCGCTCCGGGAAGCTCTACACCTGCGAGCTGTCCTACGCCGGCGGCGTGAAGCGGATCTACTGGAGGACCTCCGGCGCGACGACGATCCGCACCGACAAGTCTGCCACCCGCGTGTACGACCTGCGGGCCAGCAGCGAGAAGATCAAGGGCGGCTCTAAGCTGCGCATCACCAAGGTGCCGGTCATGGTGCGCTCGCGCCGCTGACGCCTCGAGTCTCCTAGCACCGCATCGACGACGGGCTTGGTCCACCTCGGACCGGGCCCGTCGTTGCTTGTGGGGACCCCGGCGGCTGGGCCGAACGGGTGACGCGCTGCGCGTACGGTCACCGAAGAGCCCCGGTCAGCGACATGCTGTCGGGCGACCTGGTCGTCGGCCTGCACGGGGGACGCATGAATCGACGAGTGATCACGTCCGCGCTGCCCGCGCTCGCCGTGCTCACCGGCGTGATGTTGCCCGCCGCTGCAGCGCCTGCACTGGCCGTTGAGTCGCGCGCGACGATCCTGCCTGAACGAGGCGCGGTCACCAAGGTCGTCGACGGCGACACCATCGACGTGCGACTCCGCGGCGGCGCGGTGCAGCGGGTGCGCCTGCTCGGCATCGACACCCCGGAGGTCTACGGCGTCCTCGAGTGCGGCGGGCCCCAGGCCTCGCGGTCGCTCAAGCGCCTGCTGCCGCTCGGCACGAGGGTCCGGCTGGTCTCGGACCCGACCCAGGACGCGGTCGACCAGTACGGCCGGGCCTTGCGCTACGTGATCAGAGTCTCCGACCGCCGCGACGTGAACCGGACCCAGGTCAAGCGGGGCTGGGCACCAATCCTCGTCTGGAACAGCAACCCGTTCATGCGCGCGGCGAACTACGGCAAGGCCGAGCGCGGTGCGCGCGCCCACGACCGCGGCATCTGGGGGAGATGCTGACGGCCTAGCCGTCTCCGGTGTTTGCGAGGATCCTGGCGGTCAGCTCGCGGGCCACCGGATGCAGGATCTCTGACCAGGCCGGATGCGGATGGACGTGGTCGGCCAGCAGCGCGACCGACAGCCCAGCGCGGACCGCCAGCGCCAGCTCGCCGGCCCACGAGTCGGCGGCCTTGGCGACGACGGCCGCACCGACGAGGGTGCCGTCACCGGCGGCGAGCAGCTCGACTCGACCTGCGACCTCCGGTTGCTCGATGAACGCCCGGGCGGTGTCGGCCACGTCGATCGACGCGGTGATCACCTCTCCGCCCGCTGTCTCCTCGGTCAGGCCGACACAGGAAACAGCCGGGTCCGTGTAGACGACCCGGGGGATCGCGCGGTAGTCGGCGTCGTGACCGCGGCCGAGCAGCTCGTCGGAGATGATCTCGGCCTGGTAGTTGGCCGTGTGGGTGTATGGGGCAACGCCGGTGACGTCACCGACGGCGAAGACGTCAGTGAGCGGGCCCTCGGCTCCCAGCACCCGGCACCGCGGGTCCACTCGGAGCGCTCCCTCGTCGGGGGCAACGCCGAGGACGTCGAGGCCGATCCCGCCACCTCGAGGCTTGCGGCCACCGGCCACGAGCAGCCGGTCCGCCTCGAGGACGTCGCCGCCAGGCAGCTGCAGTCGTACGCCGCCGGTATCCGCCTGTTCGACCTTGGTGGCCTCGACACCCAGGTGCACCTCGACGCCGTCCTTGCGCAGCGCGTCGGCGACCACCTCGCCGACCCACGGCTGCTCGCCCGCCAGCAGCCGTGGGGCGACCTCGACCAGGGTCACCCGGCTGCCCAGGCGGGCGAAGGCCTGCCCGAGCTCGCAGCCGACGGCGCCACCCCCGAGGACGAGCAGCCGGTCCGGTCGCTCGGCTGCCGACAGCGCGTCTGCGCTGCCCCACGACTCGACCTCGTCGATGCCCGGTACGGGGGGCATGGCCGGTTCGCTGCCGGTGCCCACGACCAGCGCCCTGGTCCAGCGCAGCGTCAGGTGCTCCCCGTCGGGCTGCCCGACGTCGAGGGTCCCCGGTGCTGTGACCGTCCCGGTGCCCCGGAGCAACCGGACCCCGCCCTCGACCAAGGACTTTGCGGCCTCGGAGTCGTCGCGGTGCTCGGCCGCCTCGTCGCGGCGGCGTACCGCCTCGTCCCAGTCGACACCGGCCGCTGCCGCGATCAGCAAAGCCTTGCTCGGGATGCAGGCGACGTAGGGGCACTCGCCGCCGACCCGGAAGGCCTCCACCGCGACGACGTCGACGCCCTCGGCGGCCAGTGCCTCGGCGATCGGCTGACCCCCGGACCCGATGCCCAGGACGACAACCTCGGCACTGTGCTCCTGATCGCTCATTGCGTCAGGCTTCCCCGGAGGCGACCGGCTGGAACGTCTCGGGCGCCCCGGACGGCGATCGAGTGGTGTTCGCCGGGGTTTCGACAGCAGGACGCCTTGCTGACCCGGTAGCGGCCGCAGAATGTCCGGATACCCGGCTAGCTTGCCCGTCATGAGAACGCCGAACGCGGTTGTCGAGTGGCTGATGGATGCTGATCCTGCGCTGCGCTGGCAGGTGATGCGCGATGTGCTCGACGCTCCCGAGGACCGGTGGCAGGCGGAGCGCGACA
>JBBRVU010000114.1:0-13292 GCA_038246575.1 Actinomycetes bacterium
CTACACCGTCACGGCCACCGAGACCGCTGAGACCGTTGCGCTGACCCGCACGGAGCGCTTCCGCGGAAAGGGCGCGTGCATCGACCGTGCCGTCGAGCACAGTCGCACCGTCGCCCTCGTCGCGCCGCTCGGCGGACGATCGGTGGTCGACGCGCTGACGGGCAAGACACTGCTCGACCCGACCCGCTAGGTGCGCGGGCCGGGCCGGATGTCTCAGCAGCTCGGCGCCGGCACGGGGGCCGCGCCGACGAGTCAGCGAACGGTCAGTGGAACGAGTCGCCGCAGGCGCAGGACCCGCCGGCGTTCGGGTTGTCGATGGTGAAGCCCTGCTTCTCGATCGTGTCGACGAAGTCGATGGTGGCGCCACCGAGGTACGGCGCGCTCATCCGGTCGAGGACCACGCCGACACCACCGAAGTCGGTGACCGTGTCGCCGTCGAGCGAGCGCTCGTCGAAGAACAGCTGGTAGCGCAGTCCGCTGCAGCCGCCGGGCTGGACGGCGACGCGCAGCATGAGGTCGTCGCGGCCTTCCTGCTCGAGCAGGTTCTTGACCTTCGACGCTGCGGTCTCGGTGAGGATGAGGGCCTGCTGCGTGGTGGTCTGGTCCTGAACGGTCATGGACGTGGCTCCTGGAAGAATTGCGGACGTCGGGCGGATGGCCTGCTCAGAAGGTGAACTGGTCAGCCGGTCGGGTCATTCCCCTCCATGGTGACACAGCAGGCCGGCGGGATGAGCCTGCCAGCGCGGATGAGTCGCAGGTCACCGCGACCAGGTGGCCGCCACCCGCGCTGCCAGCGAGCGCAGCGGGGTCGCCAGCGTGGGTGCGTTGTCACTACCGGTGACCAGCGGGCTGACGTCGCCGGCATGGACGGCGTCGTCGGAGATCGCGTACGCGCCGTCGATCCCGGCCGTCGCCAGCTCACGGCGCCCGACGTCCACCCGCCCGGCCAGCACGACGGTCGGGCGCCCGGCGCGCTGGGCGGCCCTGGCCACGGCCACCACGACGCGGCCGCGCAGGGCCTCCCAGTCGAAGACGGCCTGCCCGGTCAGCGCCAGGTCCACGGCGGCGACCCGCTCGTCGAGCCGGGCCACGGACGCGACGAGCTCTGTGCCGTTGACCCGGGTGGCCCCGAGCAGCAGCAGACCGAAGCCGATCCCGCCGCCCGCGCCGGCGCCGGGACGGACGGCCAGACCGCCATCGGTCGCGGTGGCCCAGTGCCGGAGCTCCTCCTCCAACGCCTCGCGAGTGGCACGGTCGGCGCCCTTTCCGGCGGCGAACCCCAACGCGGCGCCCGAGTGCCCCATCAGCGGGGCGTCGGTCGCTGTGGCGGCCACCAGCTCGACCCCGCCGAGTCGGGCCTGGGCGCTCGCCCGGCCGCCGAGCGCGTCCAGCAGGCCACGTCCCCCATCTGTGCTGGCCGTGCCGCCGACGCCGACCACGACGCGGCGCGCGCCGGTGTCCAGTGCAGCGGCGAGCAGATCGCCGACGCCGTGGCTGGACGCCGCAGCCGGTTCGCGGTCCTCGGCCGGCACGAGGTGCAGGCCCGCGGCCTCGGCGGCCTCGACGTACGCCGTGGAGTCGACGGTGAGGACCCGGGCCGGGACGGGCGCGCCGTGGGGACCGCGGACGGTGATGACCGACGCCCCGCCGCCGGCGTGTGCTGCCAGGACGTCCAGGAAGCCGGGCCCGCCGTCGCTGAGCGGCAGCAGATCGACGACGTCCTCCGGGGCGCGGCTCGACCAGCCGTCGGCGATCGCCGCTGCGGCCTCGGCGGCGGTCAGGGCACCGGCAAAGCGATCCGGAGCAACGAGGATGCGCACCCGGCGATCATCCCCGCCATCCGCGGCCACCTCGCGCGGCGGGGGCACCGACCGGCTCAGGTGGCCGGCGCGCCCCAGACCGGGAACCACCGGGAAAGGTCGGCCTCGACCGGGAGGTCGGCCCCCACCGCCCCGCGCGCCTGCAGCTCGAAGGGTGAGTCCCGGCTCTTCTCCGGCAGCGGCGCGAAGGGATAGAACGTGCCGCGCTTGTAGAGGTAGACAAGCGACAGCCGGCGGCCGTCGGGATCTTCCAGGGCCAGCACGGAGCAGAGCAGCGACGGGCCGAAGCCGTTGTCGGCGAGCGAGGCGTTGATGGCGTGCAGGTCGGTGACCAGGCCGGCCACGTCGCTCGGGTCGTGGCGGACCAGCAGCCAGGTGAAGCCGAACGCGTCCACGGAGCGTTCGACAGCCGGGCCTCCGTCGGCGTCGAGAAGCGCCTGGACGTCGGTGACGGTGGTCGCCGCCGCTGCGCCCTCGGTCGCTCGGAAGGCGACCGACCCCAGGCCGGTCGGCACCAGACCCAACGCCGACTGCAGCGTCAGCACGGCTCCGGGCAGGGCGAAGAGGGCGTCGAGGTCCGGGGCAGGTGGCTGGCTGCGGCCCAGGATCCGGCCGAGCAGGCTCATCGGTCGCCGGTCACGTCAGCGGGCGACCCAGCTCGCCCGAGATCGAGCTGAGCTGGTCGAGCCGGCGCTCCAGCGAGGGATGGGTCGAGAACAGCGAGGACAGGCTGAACCCAGGCGAGATCGCGGGGATGAGGAAGAAGGCGTTGTACGGCTCCGCCTCGCGCAGGTCGCGGCTCGGGATCTTTCCCATCTCGCCGCTGATCTTGGTCAGCGCAGACGCCAGCGCCGAGGGTTGACCGGTGAGGAACGCACCCGCCCGGTCGGCCGCCAGCTCGCGGTAGCGGGAGAGCGTCCTGGTGAGCAGGAACGACAGGGCGTAGACGACGACGCTGACCAGGATTACCACCAGGATGATCGGCGTCCCGTTGTCGTTTCCCCGCCGCCGACCCATCCCGCTGTAAAGCACGATGCGAGTCATGAACCCGGCCAGCACGCCGACCACCGACGCGATCGTCATCACGGTCACATCGCGGTGCGCCACGTGGGACAGCTCGTGGGCCAGCACGCCTTCGAGCTCGCGTTCGTCCAGCCGTCGCATGAGACCCGTTGTGGCACAGACCACCGAGCGGGACGGCGTACGTCCGGTCGCAAAGGCGTTGGGCACGTCGCTGTCGGCGATGGCCACCGCCGGCTTGGGCATGTCGGCCAGCGCGCAGAGCCGGTCGACGATGCCGTGCAGCTGCGGTTCCTCCTCGGGAGTCACCACCCGGCCGTGCATGGCGTAGAGCGCGATCCGGTCGCTGAAGTACCACTGCGCGAACAGCGCCCCGGCGCCGATCACGAGTGCGAGCGCCAGGTTGCCGACGGCCGCCACGATCACGGCGATCAGGACGACGTAGAGCAGCCCGAGCAGGAACATGGTCAGCCCCATCCGCGCGGTCAGGCCGCGGTCGGGGAGGTATCGAGAGCTCGCCATGTCAGCCTGGGATCAGACCTTCGGCGCTGTCGCTGAGCAGCAGCCTGACGTCGTCGAGGGAGCTGTCCTCGGCCGGCAGCAAGGCGTCCGAGGGCTCGAGGGACTCGTCGGGCAACGGCTCCCCCAGCGCCCGTACCTTTGCGAGCAGCTCGGACAACGAGGCACGGAAGGCCGCGTCGTCGCCGGACTCGACGGCGCGCTCCAACCCCGAGTCGAGACCGTTGAGCACATCGGCGTGCGTGTCGTCGAGGCGGAACTGCCCCTCGCCCAGGATTCGGATGATCACGACCGCTCCTCCTCCGCGGGCGCAGGCGTCGACTCGGTCGCGGCGCCCGGCTGGCCGGTCGAGCTGCTCTCGATCGCCTCGGGCGCCGAGCCGGCCCCGAGCTCGCCCTTGAGCCGGGCCATCTCGAGCTCGACGTCGTTCTGGCTGGACATCCGCTCGAGCTCGACGGTGATGTCGTCCTTCGCGGTCCCCGTCGGGTCGTCGAGCGCGCCGCTGGCGAGCAGCTCGTCGATGGCACCGGCGCGTGCCTGCATGGCCTGGGTCTTGTCCTCGGCGCGCTGGACGGCCAGGCCGACGTCGCCCATCTCCTCCGAGATGCCGCTGAACGCCTCGCCGATCTTGGTCTGCGCCTCGGCGGCCGTGTAGGTGGCCTTGATCGTCTCCTTGCGGGTCCGGAAGGCGTCGACCTTCGCCTGCAGCCGCTGTGAGGCGAGGGTGAGCTTCTCCTCCTCGGTCTGCAGCGCGGCGTGCTGGGCAGCGAGGTCGGCCTGCTGCTGGGTGATGCCCGAGCGCCGGGTCAACGCCTCGCGGGCGAGGTCCTCGCGGCCGGCCGAGAGGGCCTGCCGGGACTGCGCCTCGAGCTTGTCCGACTGCTGCTGCATCTGCTGGGCCTGCAGCTCGAGGCGCTTGCGGGAGGTGGCCACGTCGGCCACGCCGCGGCGGACCTTCTGCAGCATCTCCAGCTGGCGCTGGTAGGAGTAGTCGAGGGTCTCGCGCGGGTCCTCAGCGCGGTCGAGCGCCTTGTTCGCCTTGGCGCGGAAGATCATCTGGAGCCGCTTCATGACACTCATCGGCCGTGGAGCCCCCTTCTCGAGTCGACACCGCAATCACGTCCCGGACCACGGTGGCCCTGGTGCTGTGCCTCCACCCTAGGCACTGGACAAGTGTGCGACGACTCTGCGGGTCCCGGAGTTCCCGCGGGTAGGGTGGCGGCCGTGTTCGGACGCAACAAGGAGTCGATGAAGCAGCCCGTCGGCACAGCTTCGGCAACGGAGAAGGTCGGCGGCAAGGGGCGGCCCACGCCCAGCCGACGCGATGCCCAGAAGGGCCGGCGCCGCTCGATCACCGCGCCGCGGGACCGCAAGGAGGCCTACAAGCAGGCCCGATCGCGCCAGCGCGAGGAGCGCGGGCGCACGATGAGCGCGCTCAAGAGCGGCGACGAGCGCAACCTGCCCGCCCGGGACCGGGGTCCGGTCAAGCGCTACGCCCGGGACCTGGTCGACGCCCGGCGTTCGGTGGCGGAGTTCTTCCTCCCCCTCGCGCTGGTGATCCTGGTGCTCTCGTTCACCGGGTCGTCGCAGCTGCAGCTGCTGGGCAGCACGTTGTGGATGGTGCTGGTGGTGCTGATCGTCGTGGACTCGGTGCTGCTGGTGGTCCGGCTCCGCAGGGGGCTCGCCAAGACGTACGGCGACGAGAACCACCGCGGTGCGACCGCGTACGCCCTCATGCGCAGCATGCAGATCCGCCGGTTCCGGTTGCCTCCCCCGCGAGCGCGCCCCGGCCGCCGCCGCCGTTCCTGACCCACAGCAACGCCTTGCGGTCCGCGCAGTCGACCACGTACAGCACCCGGGTGATCGCTTCAGCTGGTGTGTACGCCTGCTGAAGCGATCACTCACCTACCAACCGTGGTCGACTGCGGGAGGTGGGCGGGCGGGGTTGTGGACGTGCGAGTCAGACGGGGCGCTTCTGGGGGGCCGTCTCGCGGGTCTTGGCCGGATCCGTCTCGACGATGTCGCCGAGTGCCTCGTCGATGCGCTTCATCGCCTCGGCCGGGATCCGTACGCCGGCCGCCTTGACGTTCTCGGTGACCTGCTCCGGACGGGAGGCCCCGATCAGCGCCGCGGCGACGTTGTCGTTCTGCAGCACCCAGGCGATCGCCAGCACGGCCATGCTCACGCCGAGCTCGTCGGCGATCGGGCGCAGCGCCTGCACCCGGGTCAGCACGGTGTCGTTCATGAACCGCTTGATCATGTCCGCACCGCCCTTCTCGTCGGTGGCCCGCGAGCCCTCCGGCGGCGCCTGACCAGGCTGGTACTTGCCGGTCAGCACCCCCTGGGCGATCGGCGACCAGACGATCTGCGAGACCCCGAGCTCCTGGCTGGTCGGGACGACCTCGCCCTCGATGACGCGCCAGAGCATGGAGTACTGCGGCTGGGACGAGATCAGCTGGAAACCGAGCTGACCGGCGAGCTCGTGCCCGGCCCGGATCTGCTCGGCGGTCCACTCACTGACCCCGATGTAGAGCGCCTTGCCGGAACGTACGACGTCGGCGAAGGCCTGCATCGTCTCCTCGAGCGGCGTCTCCGTGTCGAACCGGTGCGCCTGGTAGAGGTCGACGTAATCGGTCTGCAGCCGGGTCAGGGAGCCGTTGATCGACTCCATGATGTGCTTGCGGGACAGGCCGACGTCGTTCTTGCCGGCCGGCCCGGTCGGCCAGTAGACCTTGGTGAAGATCTCCAGCGACTCCCGGCGCTCACCCTTGAGGGCCTCGCCCAGTACGGTCTCGGCGGCGGTGTTGGCGTAGACATCGGCGGTGTCGAACGTCGAGATGCCGTTGTCCAGGGCGGCCCGCACGCAGGCGGTCGCCGCGTCGTTCTCCACCTGGGAGCCGTGGGTCAGCCAGTTGCCGTAGGTGATCTCGGAGATCTTCAGGCCGCTGTGGCCGAGGTATCGAAAGTCCATGGCCGCGAGCCTACGTCGCTGGGGCAGGTCGGCGGATACTGGCGCCATGCACGCACCGACCGCGACAGTCCTCGCCGTCGGCCTGCTGGTCGGCTGCAGCGGCGCCGAGGACACCGGGTAGGCGACGACACCGACGTCTGCAGAATCCGGCGCGACATCGACGACCGGGTCTGCCGCCAGTGCGCCGGCCACGAGCGAGCCCGCCCGCAACCGTGCGTTGGATGCCCCGTTGATCCGGGCCGCCGGCAACGGGAACACCCCACGGGTTGAGTCCCTCCTCGCACGTGGCGCGTCGGTGCGCGCACGCGACGACTCCGGTGCCACCGCACTCGTCCGCGCTGCCTACGGAAATCATCGCGACGTCGTCGCGCTGCTCATCGACGCGGGCGCCGACGTCAACCGCAAGGACGACACCGTTCAGAGCGCGTACCTCATCGCGACCAGCGAGGTCGGTGACGACCCGCGGCTGCTGACGATGACCCTCGATGCCGGTGGCGACGTGCGCAGTCTGGACAGCTTCGACGGCACCGGCCTGATCCGGGCCGCTGACCGTGGCTACCCCGCGGTCGTGCGCCGACTGCTCGAGACCCGGATCCGCGTCGACCACGTCAACAACCTCGGCTGGACCGCGCTGCACGAGGCGGTGATCCTGGGCGACGGCAGCAGACGGTACGTACGAGTCGTGCAGCTGCTCGTCAACGCCGGCGCCGACGTGAACAAGCCGTCCCGGCGCGACGGTGTCCGACCCTTGCAGCATGCCAAGCGGCGCGGGTTCAGCTCGATCGCCGACGTGCTGCGCGCCGCCGGGGCGAGGTAGCGCCGGACCCGCCCACGCAGGGCGACCCCGCCAGCTACTCCGGCGGGTGCAGGCTCATCGGCCCGTAGACGACCCGGTCGCCATCGAGCAGGCTCACCTGGTCGATGCCCTCGGCGAGCAGGTCGGGCCACGCCTCGCCGACCCAGGACTCGGCATCGGCCTGGCTCGGGAACCGGCCGCCCGGGCTCGCGGGCGTGGCCTCCGCCCCGTCTGCGGTCTCGAACCGCCAGGTGAACGTCATGTCAGTGCAACTCCCGCGTCGGTGCTTTGACGTGACGCTATCCCGCGTGGTCTAGTCCGACGTGCCGGCACCACGCCGGCAGCACAACTGCATACGCGCCCGTGTGGGGGAAGCCGGTCGAAACCCGGCACTGACCCGCAACCGTAGGCCGCCGCCGTACCCCTCTCGGGTCCGGTTCGCGGCGAGTCGGAGCACCTACACGGACGTGAGCGGCTCCAACCAACCGTCGAGGTATACGGGGCGGAGCCCGGGCCGGACCGGCCCGAACCTTCGCCCCCCACGTGCGCCAGCGCGTCGGGGGCGTCTGTCGTCGTGGCCCGGTCCTGTCGGGGAATCCGTCGCGGATCGCTCCCGAAAGGAACCCCGTGTCACGTACAGCCCTCATGCTCGCCTCCCGGCCCCGCGTCAGCACCGACGTCCGGCCCCTCCTGCGGCATCGCCTTCTCGCCGCCGCCGGCGTCCTGCTCGTGCCGGCGATCGTGCTGGCCACCCCCGGCGTCGCTGACGCCGCACCGACCCGCGACCGGGCCGACGCCGGCGGCGGCTGGCTCGCCCGCCAGCTCGACCGCGACAGCCGCGTCATCGTCGGGGACTTCGGCCCCGACTACGGCCTCACCGCCGACACCGTGCTTGCCCTGGACGCCGCCGGGGTCGCCAAGGTCGCATCGCGTCGGGCCACGACCCGGCTCAAGCGCCACGTCGTCGACTACACCGGCGGCGGCGACGCGAACGAGTACTACGCCGGCTCGTTCGCCAAGCTCGTCGTCCTCGCCGCCGAGCGCGGCACCGACCCCACGTCCTTCGGCGGCTCCGACCGCATGAACCTGGTCGCCGAGCTGCGCGGACTCGAGTGCGGCACGCGGGGTCGCAACGACTGCGCCACCGGGGACGACGGCCGGTTCAGCGACATCAGCCAGTACGGCGACTTCAGCAACGTCATCGGTCAGTCGCTGGCCCTGATCGGTCTGGAGCGGGCCACCAAGCGCGGTCCGTCAGCCGCCGCGATCCGCTTCCTGCGCAAGCAGCAGTGCGACAACGGCGCGTTCCCCGTCACCGTCGGCACCGGCACCTGCGCCGGTGATGTCGACGCCACCGGATTCGCGGTCCAGGCACTCGTCGCCATCGGCGGCGGTCGCTCGCTGGCCGCGGCGAAGGACGCAGGACGGTGGCTGGGCCGGCAGCAGCACGGCAACGGCTCGTTCACCGGCACCGGCACCCGCAACGCCAACAGCACGGCACTGGCCGCGCAGGCGTTCGACGCGCTCGACAGGACCAAGCGATACCGCAAGGCGCGAAAGTTCCTGCGCTCGCTGCAGGTCCGGTGCAGTGGTGCCCCCGCCGACCGTGGCTCGGTGCTCTACAACCGCGCCGGCAACGGCGACGAGGTCCGGGCGACTGCTCAGGCCGTGCCTGCTCTGGCCGGCATCAACCTCACCGAGCTCGACCACCGGGGCGCCCGTCGCGCGGCACCCCGGCTGGCCTGCTGAGCTGGCGGGCTGACGACCAATGCGGGCGGCAGGACGAACCGGCACGGTAGTACGACGGATGGCGGCGCGCTTCGCATCGCTGGCCGTCCTGCTGCCGGCCGCCGTCCTGCTGCCAGCATCCGGTGCGGCCGCGGCGGCGGACTGCGTCGTTGTCGTCGTCGACGCGAGACTGCTCGGCGGCTCGGTGTCCACCGCCTGCGCCAAGGGCGACCCCACCAGCGGCCTGCAGGCCCTGACGAGGGTCGGCTACAGCTACGCGTTCCTGCCCCGGCAACCCGGCCTGGTCTGCCAGATCAACGCCAGTCCCGAGTGCGCCCGGACGACCGCATCGACCTACTGGTCGTACTGGTACCGCGCCAAAGGCTCGAGGACCTGGACCTACAGCCCGGTCGGTGCGGGCAGCCACGACCCGGCACCCGGCTCGACCGAGGGCTGGGTGTGGCAGGACGGCGGTCGTCGGCCGCCGCCGAACATCGCCATGGGCGAGATCGCGCCGCGCACCGACGCGTCCCCCACGGCCACGAGGTCGCCGAAGCCATCAACGGCAGCGACGGGCCGAGCGGCCACGAAGCCCTCCCGAGGGGCGGCCGCCTCCCGGACGGCGAACCCGGCTCCGGCGACCCGGACGGCGAAGCCCGGTCCGACGTCGAGCCGGTCCGCGGCCGCGACGACGTCGGAGCCCGCCACGTCGGCCACCACGACGGGCGGTCCGACCCCGTCGACGGCCACGACCAGCGACCCCGCCACCTCGGCGTCGGCCACCACCGCCACCGCTGCCGACGGCCAGCCCTCGGGCGACGGCTCCCCCGGTGCGCCGGTGCTCGGGCTCGCGATCGGCGCCGGACTCGCGGCGGCCATCGGCGCAGCCGCCGCCTGGCGGTCCCGATCGACTCGCACTCGCGGAGGGGAGCGATGAGCGGGCGCGCGGGATCGCGGCTGTACCCGCTGCACCCCGGCGCGTGGTGGCTCTGGGCGGCAATGCTCGCCACCGCCGCCAGCCGCACCACCAACCCGCTGCTGCTCGTGCTGCTCCTGACGGTCGCCGGATATGTCGTTGCGGCCCGGCGCACCGCCGCCCCGTGGGCCCGGGCGTACGGGTTCTACCTGAAGATGGGCATCGCGGTCGTGGTGATCCGGGTCGTGTTCGCAGCCCTGCTCGGCGCACCCGTCCCGGGTCACGTGCTCGTGGTCCTCCCCGAGGTGGGCCTGCCCGACTGGGCCGCGGGAGTGCGCCTCGGCGGCGCCGTCACTCTCGAGGGAGTGATGGGCGCGGTCTACGCCGGTCTGCAGCTGGCCACCATGCTCACCTGCGTCGGCGCGGCCAACGCCCTGGCCAACCCCAAGCGGTTGCTCAAGGCGGTGCCCGGGGCGCTGTACGAGGTGGGGGTGGCCGTCGTGGTGGCGCTGAGCTTCTCGCCGCAGCTGCTCGAGGGCGCGGCCCGCGTACGCGCCGCGCGGCGCCTGCGCGGGCGACCGCACACCGGGCTCAGAGGTCTGCGCGGTGTCGCGATGCCGGTGCTCGAGGGTGCGCTGGAACGGTCCATCGAGCTCGCCGCCGCCATGGACGCTCGTGGCTTCGGCCGCGGAGCCGGCGCCACCACGGGTCGGCGGTCTGCGTCTGGAGCTCTCACCCTGGCCGGCCTGCTCGGCCTGTGCGCGGGATCGTACGGCCTGCTCGACGCGACGTCACCCGCCCTCCTCGGTCTGCCGTTGCTCGGCGGCGGTGTGGCACTGGCCGTCGCCGGCCTCGCCCTCGGCAGCGGCCGGGCCAGCCGCAGCCGCTACCGCCCCGACCGCTGGACCGGCGCGGAGTGGCTGGTCGCCGGCAGCGGCCTGGTGGCGGCCGTGGCGGTTGTCGTTGCGGGTGGTCTCGACCCAGAGTCGGTCAACCCCTCGACGATGCCGCTCGTGGTGCCGGCCCTTCCCGTGGTGGCGGTGCTCGGCCTGCTCGCCGCGCTCGCGCCGGCCTGGCTGGCGCCGGCACCCGCCGCCGGGCGGCGACCCGGCCCCGCGCGGGCGTCCGCCGCCGCCGGGGTCGCGGCATGATCCGCTTCGAGCAGGTCTCGGTGCGCTACCCCGGCAGCGAGCACGCCACGCTCGCAGGCGTTGACCTGGAGGTTCCGGAGGGCGAGCTCGTCCTCGTGGTGGGGCGGACGGGCTCCGGGAAGTCAACCCTGCTGCGGTGCGTCAACGGCCTTGTCCCCCACTTCACCGGTGGTCTGCTGACCGGACGCGTCACCGTCGCCGGCCGCGACACCCGCCATCACCGACCGCGCGACCTCGCCGACGTCGTGGGCTGGGTCGGACAGGACCCGTTGGCCGGCTTCGTCACCGACACGGTGGAGGAGGAGCTGGCGTACGGGATGGAGTCCCTCGGGGTCGCGCCCGACGTCATGCGGCGCCGCGTGGAGGAGGTGCTCGACCTGCTCGGCATGGCCAACGAGCGGAACCGACCGCTGACCACGCTCTCGGCAGGGCAGCAGCAGCGGGTCGCCATCGGCTCGGTGCTCACCCCCCATCCGCGGGTGCTCGTCCTCGACGAGCCCACGTCTGCGCTGGACCCCGGCGCCGCCGAGGACGTCCTCTCGCTGCTCCAGCGACTCGTCCACGACCTCGGCACGACAGTGCTGCTGGCCGAGCACCGGCTGGAACGCGTCGTGCAGTACGCCGACCGCGTCGTGCTCGTGCCCGGCAACGGGCACGCAGTGGTGATCGGTGACCCCGCCGAGGTGATGGCCACCTCACCGGTCGCGCCGCCGGTGGTGGAGCTGGGTCGGCTCGCCGGGTGGTCACCGCTGCCGCTGTCGGTGCGCGACGCACGGCGGCGGGCCGGCGACCTGCGCGCCCGCCTCACCTCCGTTCCCGATGCGGCCGGCGGGGTCGACCCCGCATCCGACGGCCGAGATGTCGTCGCGACGGTCTCGGGCGTCGTCGTGCGCTACCCCGGAGCGGTGGCGCTGCGGGGCGTCGACCTCACCCTGCGTCGCGGCGAGGTCGTCGCGCTGATGGGCCGCAACGGTGCCGGGAAGTCGACGCTGCTCGCCTCGCTGGTCGGCCTGCGCCGACCGGACGCGGGATCGGTGCGGGTCGGGCCGGGGGCCGGAAGCAACCCGGCCGAGCTCGCTGCGGGCGACCTGTTGCGCAAGGTGGGTCTCGTCCCGCAGGACCCGGGCGACCTGCTCTGGGCCGACACCGTCGCCGACGAGTGCGCCCAGGCAGACCGCGACGCGAACGTCGAGTCCGGGACGGCGGCGCTGGTGTTCGACGACCTGGTTCCCGACGTGGCCGCGAGCACCCATCCCCGGGACCTGTCGGAGGGGCAGCGGCTGGCCCTGGCACTCGCGCTGGTGCTCGCCGCCCGCCCGCCGCTGGTGCTGCTCGACGAGCCGACCCGCGGCCTGGACTACCCCGGCAAGGAGCGGCTCGTGCTGACACTGCGCAGCCTGGCCGCGGCCGGGCACGCCGTGCTGCTCGCCACCCACGACGTCGAGCTGGCGGCCGCGGTCACCAGTCGCACGGTGGTGCTCGCCGAGGGAGAGGTCGTCAGTGACGGCCCGTCCCGTGACGTCGTCGTGTCCTCCCCCGTCTTCGCCCCGCAGGTCACCAAGATCCTCGCCCCGGACCACTGGCTCACGGTCGCCGAGGTCGAGAAGGCGTTGCAGGCCGGATGAGCACTCCTCTCGGTGCCACCGGCTCGCCACTGACCGTCGTTCGGCGCAACGCCGTGCGGGTCAGGCCGCGAGCGGCACTGGCGCTCACCCTCGTGAGCGCGCTCGGGCTGGTGGCGTTCTGCTGGCCGCTGCTGGTCGAGCCGGGCGCCGGGCTCGACGGCACGACGGCTGCGCCGTGGCTGTTCGTGGTCCTGCTCCCCCTGCTGCTCGCCGTCGTCCTGGCCGAGATCGCCGACGGCGGGATGGACGTCAAGGCCGTCGCCGTGCTCGGAGTGCTCGCGGCTGTCGGGGCGGCGCTGCGACCACTCGGCGGCGGGACGGCCGGCATCGAGCCGGTGTTCTTCCTGCTGGTGCTGGCCGGTCGGGCGATGGGCCGAGGCTTCGGCTTCGTGCTCGGTGCGGTGACGTTGTTCGCCAGCGCACTGCTCACGGCCGGGGTCGGGCCGTGGCTGCCGTTCCAGATGCTCGCCGCCGGCTGGGTGGGGTTCCTGGCCGGCTGCCTTCCCCCCGCCAAGGGCCGGGCCGAGGTCGCGGTCCTCACGGCGTACGCCGTTGTCGCCGGCCTGGCCTACGGAGCGTTGATGAACCTGCAGCTGTGGCCGTTCGCGATCGGGCTGGACAGCACCATCTCCTACGTCGCGGGCGCTCCGTTGGCCGACAACCTGGGACGCTTCCTCGCGTTCACCCTGGCCACGTCGCTCGGGTTCGACATCCCGCGGGCGATCGGGACCGCGGTCCTCGTCGCA
>JBBRVU010000115.1:0-13134 GCA_038246575.1 Actinomycetes bacterium
CGGTAGATGGCGTCGGCGCTGACCAGCTTGAGGTCGACGTACCCGTTGCCGATCGACACGCTCGGGTGGTGTCCGAGCGCGTCGCCCGCCTCGCCCACCGCGGCGACGAACCGTGCGCCGGTGCCGAAGTCGTCGACCAGGTAGCGGGCATGCAGTCCCTGGGCCAGCTTGCGCCAGTCGGTCAGCTTGGCCTCGGCGATCTCGTCGCCCTTCAGCATGTCCATGTTCCGGGGACCTTATCTGTGATTCAGCCGCAGCGCTCGTGCTCATCGCTTCGCCAGCGTCCTCGTTCTGGTCGCGCGGGTCGAGGGGGACCGTCTTGCCCTCGGTGTCCCGGGGGTACGACTCCACGACCCCACCGCCGGCCTGCGCAATCGGGTCATGACCCCGGTTTCTCCCACCGCTGTCTCGGAACCCTTCCGAACAAGCTGCCTTATGGGTGAAGAGCCGCGTCTGGTCGCCGGCTATCACGCACTCTTGGGGCGACGCCGATCACGCTCATCGGCATGAGCGTGCGGTCATCCGCTCGGTAGTGCCGGATCAGCTCGCAGGCGTCAGCCGTCGGGCTGTTGTGGAGCTGCCACTACTCGACGCTGCCGCCTTCGACGGGCGACCACCTCGGAACGGCCCCTGTGCGTCGTCAGCAAACCATTCAGGCATCAGCCTCCGTGACCGCGGGGCCCTAGAGCACGTAGTGCGCGATGAGCTTGTTCAGATAGGCCACATCGGTCTTGCCCTTGAACTCGAACTTGACCTTGCCTAGACCAGAGAACCAAAGCTCGAGTTCAGCGTCGAGATCAAACGTACCTGCGGTCTCTATCGAGAACGCTTGGATCTTGGAGAAGGGCAGCGAGGTGAAGTCCTTCTTCTTCCCCGTGATGCCCTGGACGTTGACGGCAATGATCCGCTTGGAAGTGAATGCGATGTAGTCGCGCATCCCCTTGAAAGCAGCGAAGAGCTGCTCGCCCTCGATGAGCAGGGGTTCAATCTGGCCCGAGACCTCGGTGAGTGGGACCTGCCCAAGCTTGACGTAGGAAGCGTTCTGAAAGTCAATCACTGATTCCCCCAGGGCCGCACCGGCAGCCGACGGTTGCGCGACGGCCAGGGTACAGACCCGTGAGGCACCGGCGGGCTAGCTATTTCGACATGGGAGTGACCAGGTTCTCGTGTGACCGACGTTCTTTGGATGAGTGATAACGGCACCTCTGTTCGAACACCCCTGCCCGGTGAGCAGCACGCGGGGGCACCCGGCAGAGATCCCAAAGGAGCCAGCGGCTACCGCCCGTCTCGCCCCTGACGTGTGCGTTCTTCAGTGTCACTGACTGTGGTGGAGCACCACCTATCTCTCGCCTGCGGCACACTTTCCGCCATGACGCCGTGGGTGCAGGACGACCGCTGGGATCCCGGCAATCCCTCGAACCGTGAGCGAACCCGCCGGTTGCAGTGTCAACTGCGTGCCCACCTGATGCGCTGGGACCCGATCGGCGTCGGAGACGCACCTGAGGCACAGGACCAGTACGACGTCGACATCAGCGGCCTGCTGCATCTGCTGCACGGTGGAGCGTCCGTGCACGATGTGAACCGGCACTTGATCCGGCTCGCCGAGGGGTTCGGGGTCCGGTAGCAGCCACCGCTCGAACGACAGGTCGCGAAAACCCTCGTCGCATGGTGGCAGGAGACCACCGCCGAATAGCGCGGTTCCTAGCTGCCGGTGCCACTCGCCGTGCGGATGCACAGAGCTGGCTACTTGTTGACGCTACCGATGCGTGCAGCATCGGGCACGCATTGCGCGTCAGCGGCATGAGCTGGATGCGGCGAGGCCGGTGGTGGCGTACGTTCACGCGCCTCCCTGCCTGAAATCTTGGATCGCCCGTTGGGTCGGGAGAGCCGCCGACAGTTTTATCGTTCCGGACTGCCGAGCGAGAAGAGTTCTAGCCGACGCCTGGCTGGGGCGGCGCAGCCTGTTGGCCGAGCCATGCAAGCACCGCCAGGACGCGACGGTGGGCATCCGGCTGCGGCAGTAGGCCGAGCCTGGTGAAGATGCTGGAGATGTGGCTCTCGATGGTCTTGTCGTTGACTCGCAGCTCTCGGGCCATCGCCGTGTTGGACCGGCCCTGCGCCATCAGGGAGAGAACGGTCTGCTCGCGGGGGGTCAGCATCGCCACCAGCTCGCGGGTCGAGCGGCGGCCCAACAGGTGTGCCACGACGTCCGGGTCCAGCACCGTGCCACCTCGGGAGACCTGGCGCAGCGCGTCGACCAGTGCGTCGACATCGACGACCCGGTCTTTTAGGAGGTAGCCGAAACCCTCAGGATGCTGTCGTGCCAGTTCGGCGGCGTACCGGCTCTCCATCGTCTGCGAGAGCAGCAGCAGACCGAGGTCAGGCCAGCGGTCCCGCAGCCGGCCCGCGGCCTGCGCACCCTCGTGGGTGTAGGTCGGCGGCATCCGGATGTCGATGATCGCGACGTCCGGCTGGTGCTCCTCGACGCGGCGCTCGAGCTCGTTTGCGTCACCGGCGATTGCGCAGGTCTCGACGCCGGCCTCAGCAAGCAACCGCTGGAGACCCTCGCGCAGGAGGACGGAGTCGTCCGCGATCACGACGCGCATGGCAGCTCCGCCTCGACAACGGTGCCGCGGTCGCTGCTTCTCACGGTCAGCCGACCACCCACGGCCGCCGCACGGTCGGCAAGGCCGCGCAGGCCACCGCCATCGGGGTCGGCGATGCCCGGCCCGTCGTCGCTGACCCGCACCAGGACGCAGGACCCGACCGGCCGCACGTCGACCCGGACTTGGGCGCCGGCGGCGTGCTTCATCGCGTTCGCCACGGCCTCGCAGACGATGAACCACGCAGTGCCCTCCACGGCGCGCGGGTAGCGGGTCTCATCGACGTGCAGGTCGAGCCGGCCGGGGACGCGGCCGGCAAGGTCCTCCACAGCCGCCGACAGCCCGCCGTCGGTCAGCGCGGCCGGGTGCAGCCCGTTGGCCAGCTCGCGCAGCTCGCGCACGGTGGCCTGGGCCGCGTCGACGCCCACCCGCGCGGCCTGTTGGAGCCTCATCGCGTCGCCGTTGACCAGGGCCGCCTGGAGCTCCATCGCCATCGCGAGCAGCCGTTGCTGGGCTCCGTCGTGCAGGTCGCGCTCGATCCGCTGCCGCTCTCCGAGCTGCGCCTGCACGATCCGGGCTCGGGACGCTTGCACCTCGAGCAGCTCGAGAGCCAGCGCCGCGCGGAGGCCGGTCGTCTCCAGGGCCGGGAGCGCCTCAGCCGAGACCGCCCGCGCCAGCTCGGGGTCGCACCGGGCGGGGTCGAACCCGACCCGCGCCACGGGTTGACCGTGCCGGGTGTGCTCGACGTGGGTCCGGTCCACGTCGGCCGGCGGGCCGCCGTCAGCGGTGACCCACTGGCCGCGGGCCGCGATCCAGTACGCCACGGTGACGGACGGGTCGCCGAGCGACTGCCGCAGAATGGTGTCGACGGTGGCGCCCGGCTCCGGCTCCCGGGCGTGCGACCTCACGACGGCGAGCGCCGAGAACCGTCGGCGGCTGAAGCGACGGTCCACGACGTTCTGCAACCGGATCCGCATCGGCGCCGCACAGGCGACGGCGAGAGCAGCGACGGCCGCGGACGCCGTGGTGCGGTCGCCGGCGCTAAGGCCACGGAGGGTCCTGTCGATGACGACGACCGCGCCCAGGTAGACGGCCAGGACGCCGCCCGACAGCAAGACGTAGGTCGTCGTGCGCGAGAGGACCTGGTCGACGTCGTAGAGGTGGTACTGCCCGATCGCCAGGCCGGCAGCGATCGGGATGACCGCGACGTAGCCCATGGTCGAGACGATGACCAGCAGCGGCCGATCGGTGCCGGCACCGTAGAAGGACAGCCCGACGAACAGGGGCAGCGGGATGACGGCCAGCGCCAGCCAGTGCAGCTGACGTCGTTCGATCCCGCGCGAGCGGCGGAACCGCACGAGCAGCGACAGGCCGGCGGCCAGCAGGCCCAGGCCGGTCAGCGCGCCCGCGCCGGCGCGCACCGCCTCCACAGCACCCGCCCACTGCGGTACTGCGATGGGGTTGCGGACGGCGTGGAAGGGTCGGTCCAGCGCCGTGTCGGAGATCAGCTTCGCAGCCCACCAGACGGCGGCGGCAAACACCGTGCACCCCGCGACGCGACCCCAGGCCGCCGACACGGGGCGACCGGTGGGCGTCAGGTGGAGCGCGAGCGACACCAGCACCAGCCACGGGATGAAGCTCGCGTCGCCGAGGACCGCAGCCAGATCGGCGCTCGGCAGGCTGCCGGGGTCGGCCACCGCCCCGACTGCGGCGTAGCCGTCCAGGATCCCGGAGAACGCCATGCTGATCCCCAGCCCGGCGAAGCACCAGCCGGCCGGGTTCCTCGGGCGCCGCAGAAGCAGGACGGTCCCGACCGCCGCGGCGCTGACGATGGCGACAAGGTAGATCAGGCTGGAGGCGGCGCGCAGGTCGTCCCGGCCAAGTTGCTCCAGTCGCCGGTCGGCGACCGCCACGGCGACGATCGCGACGATCGGCACGCCGACCGCGACAGTGGCAGCTGCGACGGCGCGCCGGTCGGTGGCATGCCCTGCGGGGCTCATGCCGCGATGGTGTCAGTCCCGGGCGGAGTCCGGATCCGGGTAGACCCCGACGCTCGAGCCGGTGCCTCCCCTGATGCCGGACCGGTGCGAACGCCCGAACGTTGGGTCGCGACCGGCTACCGGCTACCTCAACGTCCAGGAAGGACCACCATGAGCACCCTCGACCACGACCGGGCCAACGGCCCAGCACAGCTTCGGCACCGGCTCCGGGCACTCGCCGGGCCGCTTGCGGCGATCGCGCTGTTCGCCGGCTCCACGATCGGGCCGCGGCTGGCCGACACCGTCACCTCGGACCCGGCGGAGGCGGCCCGGGTCATCGCGGCCGTCAGCGCCGAGCGAGACGCTTCGCTGTGGGCAGGCGTCTTCCTCATGATCGGCCTGGCGCTGCTCGTCCCGTTCTTCGCAGGCATCACCGCGGTGATCACCCGCCGCGGAGCCGTCCTCGCGACTATCGGCGGGACCCTCGCCATGATCGGTGCAGTCTGCGGCGCCCTGTCCCAGTGGTTCTTCTTCAGCGAGTTCCAGCTCACCGCCCCCGGCGTCCCGGCCGACGCCGCGGTCGCCGGGCTCACGACCCTGCCGGGCTGGCCGGGCATCCTGCTCTTCCTGGGGTTCATGGGCTTCCTGACGCTGGGATGGGCCCTGCTGGCCGTGGCCGCATGGCGCAGCGGGGTCTTCCCGCGGTGGCAGGTTGCCGCCTTCGCCGCAGCGTGGCTCTCGCTGGTGGTCACCCACTCGTTCTGGAGCGCCCTCGTGCTGATCGTCCCCGCTGTCGGCATGGCGACGACGATCGCGGCCGGCCCGACCCATCCGGCCGCGGTACAGCCAGAACCGGTCGCCGTCTGACCTCAAGAACGCGGCCCACACCGTGGCGCCCGAACATCAATGGACGCGAGGCCAGACTCGGTGCTCGCCATGCAACACGCGGCGAGCCCATGGACCCGGGTGCCGATCGACGTCCGGAGCTGACCGCGCCCCATCTCGCCGAGCACAACCAGGGCCGTGCGGTCACCGCGCCGGAGCACCCCGAACGTGTGCGTGTCCGACCCGCAGCATCTGCTCGGGAAGTACAGCTGGATCAGACGGATCCGACCTGGTCCGGCGAGCTCCTCGTCCGCGCGGACGCGGACCGGACCGACGGCTGTGAAGCACGTTCGGACGGCCGACAGCGCCCGCGCGAGCGCCTTCCGCGCCTTCGTGCGGGTCTTGTAGGCGGCAGCGAGCTCGACGCCCGAGGCGTCGGCGTCCGATGTGTAGGACCGCCGGGCCGTGTCCAGCGCGCCCGTCTTCATCACCGCCCACGCACCGCAGTCGAACTGCCCGCGAGCCTTGATCGTGCGCCAGCCTTCCCTCGTGCTTCCTTGCGCCATCTCGTCGGCGGTGACCAGATTCCTGCCGCTCACCGACGCCGCGGCAGCGGCCGGCGAGGCGCTCACGAGGGTCGCGGCGAGCATCAGGATGACGAGTGCGGTGGGACGAAGAACTGACGGCATGGCGGACTCTCCCGTGGTCGTGGTCACTGATGCTTGGCGCACGCATGGTGCCGACTCGGTTGCACAGTAGCGAGGGCGCGGCGCCTCGGTCCGCATCGCGACAGGGCAACGATGACGGCCTGCCCTTGACGGTCGCGAGAGGAGACAGGACGGTCGTGCTGTGGGCGACCAAATCGGACGGCGGCTGTTCCTGGTCCGAGCAGGTCGGGGAGCGCTCGGCATCGCCGTCCTGGGGTCCGCCGCCTGCAGCTCGAAGGGCGACGAGGCGAACGCTCCGTCCAGCGGGAGCTCGTCGTCACCTGAGCCGAGCGCGTCTTTGACCGGGGGGTCGAGCAGCAGTTCGGCGGATCCGTCCGCCCTGGCCTGGTCGCGCGTCGACCTCGGCTTCGTCTCCGCCTTCGTCCTCGTACGCGGGCGCGAGGCTGCGGTGGTCGACACGGGTGTCGGAGGCAGCGCCGACCAGATCGGCACGGTGCTCGACGAGGCCGGCCCGGGCTGGGCCGGTGTCCGACACGTCGTCCTCACCCACAAGCATTCCGATCATGCCGGCAGCATCGGTGACGTGGCAGACCGCGCAGCGGCTGCGACGCTCTACGCCGGCGCGCCGGACCTCGACGCCATCGACTCGCCCCGCCGCCTGCGCGAGGTAGGCGACGGCGACGAGGTGTTCGGTCTTCAGGTGGTCGCCACACCTGGCCACACGGCTGGCCACACCGCCGTGTTCGACCGCGACGGGGGTGTGCTCGTCGCCGGTGACGCACTCAACAACGACGGAAGCCTCTCGGGCTCGAACCCACGGTTCACCGAGGACCAGCGCGCGGCGGCCGAGTCCGTGCGAAAGCTCGCGGCACTCGAACCGCGGGTCATCCTCGTCGGGCACGGCGCGCCCATCGAGCGCGGCGCGTCGGGGCTGCTCAGTCGGCTGGCGAGCACGTCGGCGTGAGCCGGATCGACGTCGACCACTCCGATAGCGGCACGTCTGCTGAGCACCACCGGTGCTGCGTGCGCCACGACTCGTTGACCAGTCAGGACCGTCGCACTACGGTCCGGAACTGACGTGCCGGGAGCCAGCCGAACGGTGTCCGAGCCGAGCGGCGTCGTCCGGTCACGACCGGAGGCAGTCATGCGCGAGCGCGAGCCGGCATCGGAAGATCTCGACCCTCCCGACATCACGGGCGACGGGCCACGGATGTGGGCGTTGCGCGACGTCGCTGACCCCAGCCTGGTCCTCGGGCACGGCACCGACGCCCCGGACCCGGCCGACCTGGGCGAGCCGCCACCGGTCGTCGCGGCCGTGCGGGCACACGTCGACCAGCGGCTCTCGCGGCGACGCGTGCTCGGCACCGGGGCTGCCGGCCTCGCGGCGGGGCTCGTCGGGTCCGGCGCGTTCGCAGCGCCGGGTGCCGTCGCCGACAAGCGCCACGGAGCGCCCAAGAAGAAGCGGGACCGCCCCGGTCACGACGACCGGGGCCCGTGGCGGGGGGACGCCGCCGGTCTCAACTCGGCGCTGGATGCCGGCTACCTCCGGCACGTGACCGAGACCGTGGCCGGGTTCGGGGACACCCCCGGCGGCTGGCGGCCGGGCGGGTCCCCGGCCAACCTCGGGGCCGTCCGCTGGATCGCGGCCGAGATGCGCCGGCTCGGCCTGAAGAAGGTGGCCGAGCTGCCGGTGCCGATCGACCGGTGGGTGTTCCGGGGCGCCTCCGTCGCCGTCCGGGGAGGGCCGGCGTTCGAGGCCAGCTCGTGGGGCGGTGTGCCCGGCACCGCGCCCGGGGGCATCACGGCAGAGCTGGTCGACGTCGGTCTCGGTCGCGCCGTCGACTACGACGGGCTGGACGTCACGGGGAAGATCGTTCTCGTCAACTGGGCCTTCGGGGACTTCTGGGTCAACCGGCACGGTCACCAAGCGACGTTCGAGGGTGCCCTGGCTGTTGTCTTCTACACGGGGACCACGGCCGCGGGGGCGTTCTACAACAAGCGCGACGACGGGTTGCTCAGTTTCGACGGCACCTACGACGACGACTGGGTGCCATTCGTGTTCGTCACACGTGACGCCGCCAACGACCTGCTCTCGAGGGTGGCGCAGGGGGCGACGACCGTCACGATGACCTCGCGCGTCGAGCTCACCCGGGCCGAGGACGGGGGCGTCGGCTACAACGTCCTCGGTGCGATCCAGGGCACGGACCGCTCGAACGAGGTCATCATCTTCACCGGCCACCACGACGCCTGGTTCCGCGGCGCCGCCGACGACGCGACTGCGATAGCGGGCATGCTCGGCATCGCCAAGGCGATCCGGGACACGGGCTTCCGGCCGCGGCGCACCCTGCTCTTCCTCGCCAGCACCAACGAGGAGTACGGCTACACCGACTCCTACTACGAGTGGCTGGTCGGCTGCTGGTATGCAGTCACCCACCAGCGTCCGGACTGGGGCCGCACGGCCATCCTGAGTCTGGACTTCGAGCTGCTCGGCACCGGCGACCCGGGGGAGCGGCTGCTCGTGCGCACCCACTCCGAGCTGCTCGCCCATGCGGTCGAGAAGCTGGCGGCCGACGACACCCGTACCCCCTTCGGGACCCTGTCGCAGAACGTGGTCTGGGCCAACGCCGACCACTTCACCCTCACCGCCGCGGGGATCCCTGGGCTTTACTTCAACACGGTCGGCACGCAGTACCTCACGCGCAACTACCACACGAACTTCGACGTCGTTGCGAACGTCGACATCGACTACCTGCGGATGAACCTGCAGGTCGTCAACGACATCTGGGTCGACCACGACCGGGCGGCCCTGCCGATGCTGGACTTCGTCGCGCGGGGCGTCGAGGCGGCGTCGCGCATCGCGTACGAGGCCGAGGCGGGTGTCGGCCTGGCCCAGCTGCCGGGCGTCGACCAGCGGGCCGTCGCGAGGCTGGGGTCCGCTGTCGCTCGGTTCCGCGCGGCCGCCGACGCCCTCGACGCGCGACTGTCCGCCGGGCGCGTGCGGTCCACGCAACGAGTCGGGAAGTCGATGATGGCTGCCGAACGGGCGATCCTGACCCGGCTCGTCGCGCTCGATGTCTTCGACCAGTACGTGTTCCCGCACCAGCAGGTGCAGCGCGACGCCACCCGGATGCAGCTGGCCGTGGACCGGCTGGAGGTCGGCGACCCGGCGACCGCCAACGAGACGTACGTGCGCCGCACGGGTCTGACCAGTGCCGGTCGGCACTTCGCCTACGAGAGCTACGTCGCCGAGCTCGCCCGTCATGCACCGGACTTCGATCGGCTGCAGTGGGGCGGGCAGGCCCACCTGGCGCCCTACGTCGACCTCTGGCAGGAGTACCACTCGATCGCGGCCAAGGTGGCCGCTGGGATGTCAGCCCCGTCGGCATACGCGAGCGAGATCGCATCGGTCCGGGCCAAGCTCGCCCCGGTCTACGGCGAGCTGAACCGACGGCTCGGCGCGATGGCCGAGGTCTTCGACGCCGCCGCGCACGACCTGAGGGACGCAACCCGGCACGCGCGCTGACGGTCCGGCCTCTCCGGCCGGTGATCGCCGGCCGGGGCGTCCGCGCGCCGGGACACTGCTGTCGCCCGCCGCCGACCTACGCCGTGCCCACCTGCCTTCGGATCGCCTCGTCGAGGCTGATGTCGCCGCCGACGAGCTCGAGCACCCGCCCGGAGGTCCGCGGCTCGTCGAGCAGGGTCACCAGCACGGCGGCCACGTCGTCGCGCGGGACCTGTCCGCGGTCGACGTGCTCGGCCAGAGCAACCCGGCCGGTGCCGGGGTCGTCGGTGAGGGCACCGGGCCTCAGCACGGTCCAGTCGAGGGAACGGGCCCGCACGTCCTCCTCGGCGGCGAGCTTCGCGCGCAGGTAGGACACGAACCCCTCGTCCATGCCGTCCGGCGTGGCGCCGTCGCGCACCGAGTCGGTTCCCATCGAGGAGAGGAGCAGGTACCGGCTGACGCCTGCCCGCTCGGCGGCGTCGGCCAGCAGCGTGGCGGCTGCCCTGTCGACGGTGTCTTTCCGGGCGAGGCGGCTGCCGGCGCCGGCACCGGCCGCGAACACCACAGCGTCGGCACCCGCAACCGCGTCGGCGACATCGGCCACCGACGCCTCCTCGAGGTCGAGGACGACCGGATCGACGCCGGCAGCCTCGAGGTCGGCGCGGTGCTGTGGGTTCCGCACGAGTCCGACCACGAGGTCGCCACGGTCGGCGAGCAACCGCCCGACTCGCAGGGCGATCTGTCCATGGGCTCCGGCGATGGCGACGCGCATGCCTGCACCGTACGGTGCAGGCGTCACCAGCCCGGCCCGTCGATGCCGCGGCCCGTCAGGTGTGGGGAATCCGACCAACCATCTTCTTGACTGGTTCAAGATTGAGTGCGAGGTTGTAGCGGATGCCAGCGACGGACGAGTGCGAGCGCCTGCTGCGCGAGGCGCATCTGCGCGTGACGCGGCCCCGGGCGGCGGTGCTGGCCGCGGTGCACGACCACCCGCACGCCGACACGGACACGATCCTCGGTGCCGTCCGCGACGACCTCGGCGCCGTGTCGCACCAGGCCGTCTATGACGTTCTGCGCGCACTCACCATCGTCGGGTTGGTACGCCGGATCCAGCCGTCGGGCTCGGTGGCGCGCTACGAGTCTCGCGTCGCGGACAACCACCACCACCTGGTGTGCCGGACCTGCAGCGTCGTCGTCGACATCGACTGCGCCGTCGGCGCCGCACCCTGCCTGACCGCCTCCGACGACAACGGCTTCACGATCGACGAGGCCGAGGTCGTCTACTGGGGTCTCTGCCCCGCTTGCACCGCCCTTGAAGCCTCTTGATCTCGATGTCTGCTACCGGAAGGGAACGCCATGCCTGAGCACCACGATGCCGTTGTCGGCGAGATGAACGAGGAGGCCGGCGAGCCCGGTGCGAGCCAGTGCCCGGTCGCTGATGGCCGCGCGCCGCACCCGACTCAGGGCGGGAGCAACAGGGGCTGGTGGCCGAACCGGCTCAACCTGAAGATCCTCGCCAAGAACCCCGCCGTGGCCAACCCGCTCGGCGACTCGTTCGACTACGCCGAGGCTTTCCAGGGGCTCGACCTCGCCGCGGTCAAGGCCGACATCGCGGCGGTCCTGACGACGTCGCAGGAGTGGTGGCCAGCTGACTTCGGCCACTACGGCCCCTTCATGATCCGGATGGCCTGGCACAGCGCGGGCACCTACCGCATCAGCGACGGCCGCGGCGGCGCCGGGGCTGCCCAGCAGCGCTTCGCGCCTCTGAACAGCTGGCCCGACAACGGCAACCTGGACAAGGCCCGCCGCCTGCGGGGGCCGGTGAAGAAGAAGTACGGGCAGAGCCTGTCCTGGGCCGACCTGATCGTCCTCACCGGCAACGTGTCCTTGGAGTCGATGGGCTTCCAGACCTTCGGCTTCGCCGGCGGCCGTGAGGACGTCTGGGAGCCCGACGAGGACGTCTACTGGGGCCCGGAGACCGAGTGGCTCGGCGACGAGCGCTACACCGGCGACCGCGACCTCGAGAACCCGCTCGCGGCCGTCCAGATGGGCCTGATCTACGTCAACCCCGAAGGCCCCAACGGCAACCCCGACCCGCTCGCTGCGGCCAGGGACATCCGCGAGACGTTCGCCCGGATGGCGATGAACGACGAGGAGACCATCGCCCTCATTGCCGGAGGCCACACGTTCGGCAAGACCCACGGCGCGGCCGAGCCCGACCAGTACGTCGGCCCGGAGCCGGAAGCCGCCCCGCTCGAGGAGATGGGCCTCGGCTGGACGAGCACGTTCGGCACCGGCAAGGGCGCGGACGCGATCACCAGCGGCCTGGAGGTCACCTGGACCCCGACACCGACGACGTGGGGCAACGGATTCTTCGACAACCTCTTCGGCTACGAGTGGGAGCTCACCAAGAGTCCTGCCGGAGCGCACCAGTGGCAGCCGAAGGACGGCGCCGGAGCGGGCACGATCCCCGGTCCGGACGAGGGCTCGGCGAAGCGCGTCCCGACGATGCTGACGACGGACCTCTCGCTCCGGTTCGACCCGATCTACGAGCCGATCTCGCGGCGCTTCCACGAGAACCCCGCGGAGTTCGCGGACGCCTTCGCCCGGGCCTGGTTCAAGCTGACCCACCGCGACATGGGTCCGATCGAGCGCTACCTCGGGCCGGAGGTGCCGCAGGAGACGTTGCTGTGGCAGGACCCGGTCCCCGCCGTCGACCACGAGCTGGTCGGCGCCGAGGACGTCGCCGCCTTGAAGGCCAAGGTGCTCGACTCGGGGCTGTCGGTCTCGCAGCTGGTCTCCACCGCCTGGGCGTCGGCCTCCTCGTTCCGCGGCAGCGACAAGCGCGGTGGCGCCAACGGGGGGCGCATCCGCCTCGAGCCGCAGAGCGGCTGGGAGGTCAACGACCCCGACCAGCTGGCCATCGTGCTGCGCACCCTGGCGGAGATCCAGGAGAGCTTCAACGGCGACCAGTCCGGCGGGAAGCGGATCTCCTTCGCCGACCTGGTCGTCCTCGCCGGCTGCGCCGGTGTCGAGAAGGCCGCTACCGATGCCGGCCACGACGTGCAGGTGCCCTTCACCCCGGGACGCACCGACGCCACGCCGGAGCAGACCGACGTGGAGGCGTTCGCCCCGCTCGAGCCGACCGCGGACGGATTCCGCAACCACCTCGGGAAGGGCCACCGCCTGCCGGCCGAGTACCTGCTCATCGACCGGGCGAACCTGCTCGACCTCAGCGCCCCCGAGATGACCGTCCTCGTCGGCGGTCTGCGGGTGCTGGGCGCCAACACCGGTCAGTCGACCGTCGGGGTGCTCACCTCCTCGCCCGGGACGCTGACCAACGACTTCTTCGTCAACCTGCTCGACCTGGGGACGACATGGAAGGCGACGTCCGAGGACGCGGAGACCTTCGAGGGCCGTGACGCCGCCACGGGTGCGGCCAAGTGGACGGGGAGCCGGGCCGACCTGCTCTTCGGCTCGAACTCCGAGCTGCGGGCTGTTGCCGAGGTCTACGCCAGCGACGACGCGCAGCAGAAGTTCGTGCGCGACTTCGTGGC
>JBBRVU010000116.1:0-13093 GCA_038246575.1 Actinomycetes bacterium
GCGACGGAGGCGCCGGACGCAGGGGAATCGGTCGAGCACCTCACGGAGACTGCCGTGTTGGCCACGCCTGCCGCTGACCCACGGGTCATCGTCGCCACCGCTACAGCACCCGACGCCACCGCCCTGTCCCGCCTCCCGTTCAGGGGCACTGACGATGAGGAACAGCAGCTGGCCGAGCAGAATGTGGCCAGGTGGAAGCTGTTAGACGAGCATCGCCTCGACCCCGACCGGCCGGCGAGTGGCAGCTACCGGCGCATCACGGATGTCAAGGTGAGCACGACCGACCCGGATGCGGCCCTGCTGCGGCCGGGCGGCGGCGCACGCTTGGGCTATCACGACCACGACGTGGTGGACGGCGGGCGGGCGCGTATCATCCTGGCTGCCCTGGTGACGCCGGCCGACGTGCAGGACAACCAGGCCATGCTCGACCTACTGGACCGTGTCCGCTTTCGCTCCCACCTGCATCCGCGCCGAGTGGTCGCCGACGCCAAGTACGGCACCGGCGAGAACCTGCGCGCGCTGGAGGAACGCAGCATCCAGGCGTACATGCCGGTGGTGGATTATGAGCAGTCCAGCCCCTTCTTCCGCCACGCCGACTTTACCTACAACGCCGAGACAGATACCTACTGCTGCCCGCAGGGCGTCACCCTCACCTTCCGCGGCAACTCCTACACCACGCGAGTGCGGACGTATGCTGCCCCCACCGCCAACTGTGCCGCATGCCCCGTCCGTGAGCGCTGCACCGACAGTACCAAGGGACGGCGCCTGAATCGGCCGTTCGATGAGGACTGCCGTGAGCGGGCGCGGGCAGTGCAGACCACCGCGGGCTACCAGAAGGCGATGCGCAAACGGCAGGTGTGGGTGGAACCCCTCTTCGGGGAAGCGAAAGACTGGCATGGCTTACGGCGGTTCCGCTTACGGGGCCTCTGGAAGGTGAACTGCGAAGGATTACTGATAGCGACAGGGCAGAACCTGAAGCGGTGGCTCACCACAATGGGCTGGGGGCGGCGCCATGGACCGACTGGGTGTCTCGCCCTCGTGCCTTCCCCCTGCGCACCGCCCCGCCGGCTCGGCGGCTCTGACCAGGACACCGTCGCCCCCGCGACTTTTTCAACAGGCTGGTCCCGTTGTGGTTCAGCACACGGCGTGTCTCAAAACCTCGAACTTCGGGGGCGACACGACGGGTTGTGAGACGACCAGGAGGCCTGCCGGTACGGCAATCGCCGGTGCGTCCCTGAACACAGGGGGTGCGTATACTGCAGGGGCGATGGACCAGGACATTCGCTTCTGCACCATTCCCACCGGCGTACGCATCGCCTACGCCACCATCGGCCAGGGGCCGCCCCTGGTGGTGCCGCCCTACTGGGTGACGCATCTGGAGGTGGATTGGGAGCAGCCGGCCCTGCGGGCGTTCTGGACCACGCTCGCCCAGCACCACACCATCCTCCGCTTCGACACCCACGGCTGCGGGCTCTCCGACCGCGACCGCGACCGCACCGACCGCACCTTAGACTACGAGGTCCGCATGCTTGAAGCCGTGCTGGACCAGCTCGCCCTCGGCACGAGCGACTGACGGAACGGAACGGAACGAAGGAGAGGACGCGCCATGGCAGCGGAACTCGCGGGGCAGGTGGCGATCGTCACCGGCGGCGGACGCGGCATCGGGCGGGCCGTGGCCCGGGCCCTCGCCGCGGCGGGTACGGCGGTGATGGTGTCCGCCCGCACCGAGGACCAGCTCACCGAGACCGTGGGGCTGATCGAGCGGACGGGTGGCGTGGCTCGCGCGCACCCGGCGGACGTGACCGACGGCGCGGCGGTGGACGAGTTGGTGAAGGACACCGAGCGGCGGCTCGGGCCGGTGGACCTCCTGGTCAACAATGCCGGCAACATTGGCGCGGTCGGCCCGCTGTGGGAGGTGGACCCGGAGGTGTGGTGGCGGGTGATGGAGGTCAACGTCCGCGGGGTGATGCTCTGCTCCCGCGCGGTGCTGCCGGGCATGATCGCCCGGCGCTGCGGGCGGATCATCAATGTGGCGAGCGGCTCGTCGCTCGGGCCGCTCCCGGCGATGTCGGGCTATGCCACCTCCAAGACGGCGGTCGTGCGCCTGACGGAGCACCTGGCGGCCGATACCCAGCCCACGGCGTCTGCATCTTCGCGATCCTGCCCGGCCTGGTGTACACCGACCTGGCGGCCGTCGTGCTGGAATCGACGGAAGGGCAGCGGTGGACACCGCAATACCGCGGGGCGTACGCGGAGCGGCATGTGCCCCCGGAGCAGGCCGGGCAACTCTGCTGTTTCCTGGCCTCGGGTCAGGCCGATGGCCTCAGCGGCCGCCTGGTCTCGGTCGCGGACGATCTGACCGCGCTGGCCGGACGGAGCGAGGCCATCCAACGGGACGACTTATATGTCCTGCGGCTCCGCACCTAGCGGTCGGCGGATCCCCGCCCGGCCCCCCGTGGGCAATCGTGTCATCGCGGTGAACGCCCGCAGGGGTTTCTGATGTGCGGCATCTATGGCGCGAACCGTACCGGTCTCGCCGGCGTGCTCGATATTTACCAGGGTGCCGCAGTGTGACATGCTCTCGTTCCCATAAGGGTATCTGCTTCGCCCGCGAGCAGGCGTTGGCTACGCTGCGCCAGCAACCGGGCTTCCAAGGGGCACGGATGCTGGTCGACCGCCGCTCGGGCAAGACGGTTTCCGTGACTCTGTGGGAAACCGAGGCGGCGGCCCAGGCAGTGGAGGGTCCTATCAGTTCAACATAGCGGCGGCTCTTTTCCAACTGATCATAATGTGTCTAGTGCGATCCACACGGATGTTCGGGCTCACCCATGCGCGCTCACACGCCGCCATGCTGCCCCCGAGCGTGGCCAGGAGCGGCGATGTAGCTCAGCAAGTAGCCCGCCCGCTGCATCCCCGTGGCCGCTGGCAACCGTCCTGACGCGCTGGCGGGTATGCGGGGCGGCAGGTGGGCGAATGACGGGGAATCACATGAGTGCTGGTGCCGTGACCCCCCGTGGTCCGCACAGGGGGAGTATGGTACCAACCGCGCCAGTCCCTGATGCTGGGCGGGCGGTTCTGCCATCCGTGGATGGCGCCACCAGCTGAAACAGAGGCGCCGCTCATGACTATTCGAGTCCTTATCGCGGACGACAATGCCCTGTTCCGGGTGGGCCTTGCCCGTCTCCTGGGGCACTGTCCGGAGGTCACGGTCATCGGTCACGCCACGGATGTCTCCGAGGCAGTACGCAAGGCGACGCTGCTGCGGCCCGACGTGGTGCTCATGGACCTCACGCTGCCGCGCGGCGGCGGCGTCACGGCCACCCACCAGATGACGGTGGAGCGACCAGAGCTCCCGGTGTGCATACTGACCAGCTCTGAGCGGCCGGGTGACCTGTTCGCCGCCGTGCGGGCCGGCGCCCGCGGCTACCTCGTCAAGACGGTCACGCGGGATCAGCTGTGTGGCTGCCTGCGCACGCTCGCGGAGGGTGGCGCCGTCATCACTCCCGCCCTGGCGGCCCGTTTGTTGACCGAATTCAACAAACTCACGCCCGCTATGCCGTCGGGGTCGCGCGCGTTCGGCCAGATCTCCGCGCGCGAGCGGGAGGTGGTGGAGGCGGTGAGTCGGGGCGCGACCAACAAGGACATCGCTGATACGCTGGTCATTACGGCGAACACGGTTAAGTGCCATCTCCGCAACATCCTCGCCAAACTCGGGCTGCGCAACCGGCAGCAGCTCGCGGCCTTCGCCACACAACAGGGGTGGGTCGTGGTGTGACCGGCAGCGCTGCCGGTGTGATCGTCACCGCGTGAGCGGCCGCTACGGGGATGGGGCAGAGAGCGGCGAGAGCGAGGGTTACTGATACCTGACATCGTTGAGGTCCACGACCGCAGGCTGTTCCTCCGTACCGTGCAGGATGCTGATTTCGTGGACCTTTCCCTCTTCGATACGCCCCTGATCGATATACGCTCGGATGTACCGCACGGCTTGGTCGCTGCGCCGGCGCAGCAGTGCAAGCTCTTCATCGGGTGTCTGCGGCCAAGGAATGGGCATTTCAAGGAGAAGCATCACGGCCGCCACACGCGCCGTGCCGACTGGTCCTCGATAGAGGTTGAGCCACGCCTTCGAGAAGCGACCGTCGTCTGTGACGGTCGTCCGATGCCGAATCTCGTATCCCCCGTGCCCGACGCTACCGGTGATGCCTTGTTGATTCTGCACGGCTCACCTCGCTGCTCTGCGGTCAGTATTGCATAGCTTGGTCAGGGCATCTGCGGCAGCGCCGATGGCAGGTCGCCCCACACACCGGCGCTCACCACCCCATCCTCGATTGCAGACAGGATCGTTACGCAAGGAACCGACTGAACTCGCGCTCGGAGACGTCCTGTTCGCGGTCCGTTTCCTCACTCCACAACTCGAATTCCTCCCGCGTCGTGTCCTCCCACTTCTTGCGGGGTCCGAGCCGCACCACGGCCCGCTGATCAAGCCACTCCTGCAGCGCCAGCTTTGCCTGCGCGTCCGGGCCCGTGCCGACGTTCGCCATGCGATCGCTCCTCGTGTCCCACCCCACCAGCCGCGAACCCAGCATATCGCCGCGCCCGCCGCCGACGCTCGCGATGTTGACCGTGCGTCAGTCATCGTCCTTCGTCGCTGGCCGCCTCGCCTCCCCCACGCAGCCACCCGTCGATATCGGACGACCGGAATCGCCGGGAGCCGGCGATGCTCACAGGAGGAATCATCCCAGCCCTCGCCAGCCGGTAGACGGTGACACGGCTCAAACCGAGCCGCCGTGTCACGTCATCAACGCGGAGCAGGTGCACGGGTGCGGCTGAGCGCTGGGCCGCCGTAGGTTCGACCGTTGGCGCAGGCACCGCTGGAACGACCGTGAGCTGGGCCGGCGGCGGTTTCGGTGGTTGCATCACCGGATGGTCGGGTGCATGACGACCTGATCGCGCTCATAGCGGCCGGTGCGGTCCGTGCCGCGGATGCGGTAGACGACGATCTGGGTCGGACCGTCCACGTCGGGCGCCATGCTCGGCGCGGCGGGCCGCTCCCCCTGTCGGCCGATGGCGGCCAACGCCGTGTCACGCTCGGACTCGTTGGTGAGCTCTTCGAATGTCCCATGCGCGACGACACTGCGCCAGTGTGCGGGAGAGTCAATCTCCTCGACCTCGAAGCACACCTCGGGATGGGTCCGCATCAGCCGGACCTTCAGTCCTTCGTGCGAGTGCAGGTAGACATAGGTGCCGTCGTACCCATACGCCACCGGCACAATGAAGACGCGGCCCTCCGCGTAGATGCCCAGTCGGCCGATCAGCGCGGTGCGGAGCACCTGCTCAATCTCGGCCACGCTCAACTCCCCGATCATCGCCATGTCCGTCATGTCCTTTCGGCTACCAGGGGTACACGGTCGCGGCGGATGGGGCCACACCTCGCGGCCGGCCGGCGGCCAGCGTTACCTATCGGCGGCGCCCTGCAGCCGCACCCGCAACGCGTGGGCGCAGGTCTCCAGGTCCTCCAGGTTGCGCACCGAGCGGCTCAGGCTACTGAGCAGCCCCACGGAGGGGACGGGATAGAGCAGCATCGTCTCGGCGAGGACGAGGGCGCTCAACTCCAACGTCTCGGTCTCCTCGATGGCCGTCACCGTCTCCGGCCACGGCGCCAGGTCGAGGATGCCCAGTTCCCCGACCGATTCGCCCGGCCCGAGCACGAGCACCTCGACCGGCTCACTCAGGTCGGGGTGCGCGCGCTCCCGGCGCACCCGCCCGCGCACGATCACGTACATCGTGCCGCGCACGTCGCCCTGGCGCAGCAGCGCGTCGCCGGCCCGGAAGAGGCACGGTCGCCCAAGGGCCACCAGCCGGTTCAGACCCTCGGCCGGAAAGTCCTGGAAGACGTCGACATCGGCGAGTGTCGTCATCATCGGGTCCCTTTGCCGCCGCCGCGGTGCGGGTGGTGGTGTGCCACCGACGGACGTCGCCACACGACGATGGCCGCCATACTACCCTCCCGGTGGCCCCCTCAGCGTACTCCCCGGTGCAGTGACACCGCAGTCACCGCGCACCCGTGACCTGTCACGAGGGGATAACCGTCCGACGGCCGCGAGGATGTCCGCTCAGCGCTCGTCCGCCGCGGGCGGTGGCCGGTCGACAAGCCGGAAGCCGACCCCGGCAATGCTGTGCAGCAGGTGGGGCTGGGCCGGGTCATCGTTGAGCTTGCGGCGCAGCCGGTAGACCGTCGTGCGCACCATGTCGGTGACGCTCGGGTCGTGGTAGCCCCACACCTGACGGATGAGGGTGGCGAACGTGACGACCACGCCGGCATGTTCCATCAGATAGTGCAGCAGGCGGAGCTCGAGTGGCGTCAGGGCGAGCGGCTGGTCGGTGTGCGTGACCTCGCGCCGGGCGAGGTCCAGCGTCAGCGGTCCCACCGTCAGCACCGCGGGCGCGGGGGCGTCGTGGTGTTGCAGGATGGCGCGGATGCGCGCGACCAGCTCGCGGGTGCTGAACGGCTTGCTGACATAGTCGTCGGCGCCCTGATCGAGGCCCGCGACCCGGGCATCCTCGTCGCCGCGGCCGGTGAGCACGATCACGACCGCCTCGCTCTGGCGACGGAGCTGGTGGAGCAGGTCGGCGGAGCAGGTCGGCGGTATCCGCGGCATGCAGCGGTGCATCGAGCAGCACCAGGGCGGGCCGCTCGGCGTCCAGGAGCGCGAGGGCGGTGGCGGCATCCCGCGCCGACCAGACAGTGAACCCGGCCCGTTCCAGGGCCAGGGTCAGCACCGCCACCAGCTCGGCGTCATCGTCAGTCAGCAGCAGCGTCATCGTCAGGGCTGGCATCCACGGCCCTCCGCGGTGTACGACCAGCCGCACTGTCCGCGTTCCATCGGCACCTGGCGATGGGGACCGTCGCAGGTGCGTGCGGCAGACCAGATCGGGGGGCATGCCTACTTGTCACGCAATGCTCATACCCTTCTCGCGTGATTATGGCATTCTTGGTATGAGGACTATGCGGAGGGGAGTGAATGCCGGGGAAGCCGTTCGTGATGGAGTGGGCAGAGGCGGACAGTGAGGAGGCGCTCCGGCGCCGGTATCGGCGCGAGGCGCACCCGCGGCGGCGACAGTGGTTGCACGGGTTGTGGCTGGTGCGGCGCGGCTGGCGCGTGGATGACGTTGCCGAGGCGGTCGGCGCCGGGCGGCGCACGGTGGAGCGCTGGCTCGATTGGTACCGCACCAGTGGTCTTGACGGGGTGCTGGCCCATCGCCCGGGTGGGGTCGGTCAGGCGCCGTGGCTGACGGCTCTGTGCCAAGAGCAGGTGGCGACCGAAGTGGCGACCGGACGGTTTCGCACGGCCGACGAGATTGGCGCCTGGATCACCGAGACGTTTGGGGTGACCTATCGTCCCGGTGGCGTGACGGCCCTTCTGGGGCGGCTGCGCTGCCATCCGAAGGTGCCGCGCCCCTTGCATGAGAAGGCCGACCTCGCTGCCCAGGAGACGTGGAAAAAGGGGGCCTCCACGCGGCACTCGGTGCCGCCGGCCTGATGCGGGCGAGCGTCATCGGATGGGCGGACGAGATCCAGGTCGGACTCCTCGGGCAGGTGCGGCGGCGCTGGGGGCGATGTGGGGTGCGCATCCGCCAGCGGGTCCAGCGCACCCGGAAATACCGGTCACTGTTCCTGGCCGCCGAGGTCCGCACCGGTCGCATCTGGTACTGCTGGGTTGCCAGCATGAAGGGCGAGGAGTTCTGTGGGGTGGTGCGCGGCATCGAGCGCGCGGGCCTCCTGGACGCCGTGGTCTGGGACGGCGCACCCGGGCATCGCGACGAGCGGGTGCGCCGTATCGGGGTGCCCCTCATCCCGCTGCCACCCTACAGCCCGGAGCTGAACCCGGCTGAGCGGTTGTTCGAGGCAATCCGCGCCGAGATCGAAGGGGAGGTCTACGTCGACCTCGACGCCAAGTGCGCCCGCGTCACCGCTATCCTTCACCGGTGGGACGCCCATCCCGAACAGGTCCGCGCGCTCGTCGGCTGGCACTGGATACTCGACGCACTCGAACAATTGCCCCTTCAAACTATGCCGTAATCAACCGAGAAGGGTATCACAACACGGATGGATCCGTGACAGCGTGGTGACAGCACACGGCGATATCGTAGAGCCAGTCTGGCTCGGGCGGAATAGGTCCATGTCACGCTGGGTGTGCTCACACCACAGAGGTACGTCATATGGGGGAACCCACCCGCTGAGGACATACCCCGCCGCTCCACCGCCCGGCGGCCAGAGTCCGGCGAGCGAGTTTCGCGAGATGTTGCCACACACACACCGAGGTTATCCCATGGCTACTCCTTCCTCCGGCACGGCACCCCTCATCGCGGTCATGAACTCCAGCCGTGACCTCGTGACCATGCTCCAGACCGCACTGGAACAAGACGACTTTCGCACCATCACCCTGGTCTCCACCATCGCCGGCGGCGCCGCGCGTCCGCTTGCCTTTCTGCGTACGCACCAGCCCGCGGTCGCGGTCTACAGCGTCTCGCCGCCGTACCGGGAAAGCTGGGATATCCTCCAAGAGGTGCGGCGACAGTGGCAGGACGGGCACTTCGTCATCACGACGACCAATCTCGGCGCCCTCCGGTCCTGTGCCGGACCCGCCGACGCGATCGAGCTGATTGGTACGCCCTATGACCTCGATGAGATTACGCGGGCGCTGCGGCGAGTGCTCGCGGGTCCCCAGGCGACCCGCGCGGACCCGGCAGGCAACGACACTCTGGCTATCGGAGCGAAACCGACGACGAGCTGAAGGCTGAAGGTGGTAGCGCGATGACACGCACGCCGCGACCGACGACGGGTTCGACTCCCCTGGGTGGAGGGAGGCGTCCCCGTGTGCTGGGATGGCGGGAACAGGAGCGATTGGCCGCGGGCCGGCAGCGCACCATGCATCTCGCCATCACCGCGCACGATATGAAAAACCAGCTCGGGGTGAGTGTTGGCATGGCGCAGCTCGTGGAGCGGCATGTGCGGAGCGCGGCCACGCTCGATCCGGAGCGCATCTTGGCCGGTCTGGGGATGGTTCAGAATAGTACCTACAAGCTCCAGCGGCTGGTGGACGAGTTCCTCGACCTCTCCCGCGTGCAAAGCGGCGAGCCGGTCGAGTTCAACCGGCAGCCGATCGACCTCGTGGCCGTGGCGCGCGTGTGCGTGCACGAGTACGCGCAGACAGCTGACCGCGACCTCACTCTTGAAACGGCGACAGCGACAGTGATAGGCCAATGGGATGCCGCCCGCCTGGAACGGGTCCTCGCCAATCTGCTCAGCAACGCCGTCAAGTACAGTCCGCCCGCCAGCGCGATCGGCGTCACGCTCGACCTGGACCGATGCGATGGCGGCGACGTCGCGGTGCTGGTCGTGCAGGACCACGGCGTGGGCATCCCGGCGGCCGACCTGCCCCATATCTTTACGCCGTTCTATCGCGGCAGCAATGTCGCGCGCACGACGGCCGGGACCGGCATCGGGCTGTTTGGCGCGCGGGCGATCATCGAGCAGCAGGGCGGCACCGTGCAACTGGCGCGGACAGACGGGGGAGGAACCACGGTCACCATTCGGCTGCCTCTCGTCCCCCCCCGATGCCCACCCCGCGTGCATCACCGGAGATGACGACCCCGGCCGCACGGCGGCGCGCCAATCACGCCATCCTCCGGCCCGTGCGGAAATTGGTCCAGGGCCACCCGCCGCCTCAGCACCGGCGATACCAGCGCCCGCACCGGCGCGGCGTACGGCCCCGGTGCACTGGGTCAGCTCGCTCACGCCTTCGACAACATGGCGACCTCGCTCCAACAGCAGGTGGCCGAGCGCACCCAGGTGGAGGCGACGCTCACGCACCAGGCCTTCCACGACGCCTTGACGGGGCTACCGAACCGCGCCCTCTTCATGGACCGGCTGGCGCACGCGCTCGCCCGCGCCGTCCGGCAGCAGCACCCGCTGGCGGTCCTGTTCCTCGACCTCGACCGGTTCAAGGTCATCAATGACACGCTCGGTCACGTCGCCGGCGACGAGCTGCTCACGACCGTTGCGCGCCGGCTCGCGACCTGTCTGCGCCCCAGCGATACGGTCGCCCGCTGGGGCGGTGATGAGTTCGTGGTGCTGCTCGAAGACCTGACGCGGCCTGCCGAGGCTCTGCGCACGGCGGACCGGGTTCTCGACGCCGTGCGGCTGCCCGCGGACCTCAACGGCCGCACGGTCGTGATCACGGCCAGTGCGGGCCTAACCTTCTGCACCCCGATCACGACCGGCACCCCGCCTGACGACCTGCTGCGTGATGCGGACGTGGCCATGTATCGCGCCAAGGCGGCCGGCGGGGGCCGCGCGGTCCTGTTTGACGCGGACATGAACGCCGAGGCGCTCGCGCGCCTGGATCTGGAAGCCGACCTCCGCCAGGCCGTGGCGCGGGGCGAATTACGCGTCTACTATCAGCCGGAAGTCGACCTGGCGACCGGCGTGATCGTCGGGATCGAGGCGTTGGTGCGCTGGCAGCACCCGACGCGCGGGGTGGTGTTGCCGGCCACGTTTCTGCCGCTGGCCGAAGAGACCGGGCTGATCGAGCCGCTGGGCCGGTGGGTGCTGGCGGAGGCCTGCCGGCAAGCGCGCGGCTGGCACGACCAGCACCCCGCCCGCCCGCCCCTGATACTCAGCGTCAACCTGTCGGCCCACGAGTTTGCCAGTCCCACGCTCGCCGCGGACGTGGCGCACGTCCTCGCGGTCACCGGCTGGGAGGCGCGTTGCCTGCGGTTGGACATCACGGAGCGCACCCTGATGGGGGACGCGCCCGCCATGCTGGCCACGCTCCACGCCCTCAAAGTGCTGGGGGTGGGGCTGGCGATTGACGACTTCGGCACGGGCTCCTGCTCGCTCAGCTCCCTGCGCCGCTTCCCGGTGGACACACTCAAAGTGGACCCGTCGTTGGTGCGGGGACTGGAGCATGATGCCGCGGCGGCGGCGATGGTGGAGGCGGTCACGGTGCTCGCCCATGCCCTCGGCATGGCGGTAACAGTCGAAGGCATCGAGACCATCGCGGAACTGCGGGCCGTCCAGGCGCTGCACGGCGACCGCGGGCAGGGGTATTACTTCGCCATGCCCCTGCCCGCCGAGGAACTGAGCGGCCTGCTCAACAGGAGACTGCCCGACGAATCGCCACACATGGCAGACCTCGCCCCTCCACCCTGGCAGAGATGGCGCAGGGCGAAGGGCACGCCCTCAAGACGAAACGGGGCGGACGGACGCCGTGCATGACCCCGCCACCCGCCGGCTCGGTACTCACGCCCACGGGTGCCCCCGGTGAGAGCCTCGGGTATGAGACGGAGGCCCTCCTGTCCCGCACCCCCGTCAACCACCCGTGCCGCGGTCACGCCACGCGAGGGAAGGGCCTTCCTCACCAGCAGCGGCATCGTCAGGGCCGGCATCGCCGCCCTCAGGGCCGGCATCGCCGCCCGGTTCAGACGTGTTCCGCTTGCCCGGCGGACGCACCTGAATGGGAAGTGAGAGGCGACCACCGAGGCCGCGGCTCTGCTCAGCTCGTCATAAGCGCTGCTAGGGCGAAGCAGCCCGCTGGTCCGTCTCACGCCTAGTCCGTATCGTCTTGGTCCGCCGGCTCCGGCCACCGTAGCGGCGCGCGCTAGCCGCAGCGGTTGTACCACTCCGCCTCCGCGTCCGCGTGGTGCGAATCGGATGGCCCCCACCTCGGGTGGGGAGGACTATTGAGATGCGCGGCACGCGCCGATAGTTGTAAGTACCGGAATCATCCGGCTCCAGAACTCGACCACGGCACACAGGAGTGCATCATGTTCCGTTCGGTTGGTCCCCGCCTGAGCCCGGCGTGGCCCCTGGTCACCGTCCTCGCTGGCCTGTTGCTCACCGCCACGGCGCTGCTGAGTCCCCGTCCCGCCGCGGCATCCGAGGGCTGGTGCGCCGGCGACCCGGTCATCGCCATCAACGGCACCATCGTCACCATCGAGTCCAGCGTGTTTGGTGAGCCGGTGGTGGTCGACAAGAACGTCGCCGCCGCCTACACCACCGTCCACGTCCCGCCCGGGACCAGCGTCCAGACCCTGCTGCTGACCACGTCGTTCTTCAAGGAGAAGAAGGTCACGGTGGTCACCGACCTGCCCACGCCAGCGGCGGGAGCACCCGTCCCCGTGCGGGTGGAGGTGCGCTTTAAGGCGAAGCTCATCCTCCCCACCAGGCTGACGGTGGACCACGTCGAGCGCGACACCGGCACGACCGCCACCACGCTCACAGCCACCTTCACGGTGGCCGCCTCCGCGAACTAGGGGCGACCGGCCAGAGGCGGGGAGTGATAACTTGCTGGGGACGTTCATGGACAGGTCGCGACCGTGCGGTCGCCGGGTGACCCCTCCATACCGATGAACGCGCACCCCATGGGTTGCACTCAGCATTCGGTGAGGAATTATGCCGGCAGACCGGGAACGCCGGTCCTCCGCCTGCCCTTACCGCGCTCGCCCAGCCCGCGTGTACACGAGGCGGTGCCATGCCTCAATCGCCCACCCGCCTCCTGCTCTACATCCTCGCCCTCGTCGGCGCGGCGGTGGCGGCCTTCGTGCTCGCCGTGGCGCGGTCGGCAACCGACCCGAGCGCGGGCGTGCTGATGCTCGCCGCCCTCCTCGGAGTGCTGGCCTACGCCGCCCGCCTGGCGCCGCTGCCACTCGCGCCGCACACCAAACTGTTCATCGACACGGCGCCACTGGTGGCGACGGCGCTCGTGCTGCCCGCGCCGCTGGCGGTGGCCGTCGCCGCCCTGGCCATCGCGGGGGTCGATGTGGTACATCGCACCCGTTGGTTTCAGGTAGCCTTCAACGGCGCGGAGGCCGCCCTGCGCATGGCCGCCGGGACCAGTGTCTATGGCCTGCTGGCGGCCGGCGCCGGTCCGACCGCACTGGCGCCGGCTCACCTGCTGTTGGTGGCCAGCGCCACGGCCGTCACGATGCACCTCGTCAACATCACTCTGGTCACGGGCGTCGTCTCCCTCCAGCGCGGACGGTGGTCCCCCGCGGCGATGCTGCGCCGCCAGCGGGCGGCGGTACCGAACGA
>JBBRVU010000117.1:0-12995 GCA_038246575.1 Actinomycetes bacterium
ACCTCGGTCTGCAGGGCGCCCGACTCACGTCGCGCCGCGACCGCCGACCACGGCAGCCGCCGCCACTCCCCGGCCGCGGCCCCCTGTCTGGCCCCAGTCAGCTGTCGGCCCACGGTCGGCTGTCGGCCCGCGGTCGGCTGTCTGGCCTCGGTCGGCTGTCGGCCCGCGGCGGAATGACGCCTTAGGGTCGCCCGCGTCGCGCGGCGGCGCCCCGTCGCGCCACCGGACAGCAACGCGCCGGCGGCCGCGACGAGCACCACCGCCAACAGTGCTGTCATGCGCCCCACCGGCTCGTCAGGCCCGAGAGCCGGCCGAGCCCAGGGCCGTCGCGGGTCACGCCGTCCGGGTCGATCCGCACGGCGACGTCGACCCGCACCAAGCCGTCGCCGTCCTGGGCCAGGCAGCCGACCTCCGCGACCCGTCGACGCCCGTCGCGCCCTCGGCTGAGATGCACGACGACGTCGACGCCTGCCGCGAGCTGGCTGTGGGCGGCTGCCCGGTTCAGTCCCGCGGCTAGCGCCAGAGCCTCGATCCGCGCCGGCACGACCGCCGACGACGACGCGTGCACGGTGCCGCAGCCACCCTCGTGGCCGGTGTTGAGCGCGGCGAGCAGCTCCACGACCTCGGCGCCACGCACCTCGCCGACCACTAGCCGATCGGGGCGCATCCGCAGGGCCTGCCGGACCAGCATCCGCAGGTCCACCTCGCCCTGTCCCTCGACATTGGCCTGCCGCGCCTCCAGCCGTACGACGTGAGGATGGTCGGGCCGCAGTTCGCCCGAGTCCTCGACCAGAACCAGTCGGTCCACGGGATCAGCGAGGGACAGCAGCGTCGAGAGCACGGTCGTCTTTCCCGTGCCGGTGCCTCCGGTGACGAGGAAGGACGCGCGGGACCGGACGAGGCCACGCAAGATCTCGGCCACCCCTGGCGTGATCGTCCGCAGGCGGAGCAGGTCGTCGAGGGTGAAGGTCCGACGGCGGCTCACCCGAAGACTGATCAGCGTGCCCGCGGGTGACACCGGCGGGAGCACGGCATGCAGCCGGGTGCCGTCGGCGAGACGCGCATCGACGGTGGGCCGGGCCATGTCGAGCCGGCGACCGGCCGCGGCCGCCAGCCGCTGGGCGAGCCGACGCACGGCGGCCTCGTCACGGAACCGGACGTCGAGCGCTTCGAGACCGCGGCCACGGTCGACCCAGACGTTCGTCGGGCCGTTGACCAGCACGTCGCTGACGTCCGGGTCGGAGAGCGCGGCGTCGAGCGGACCGGCTCCCACCAGCTCGGATCGAACCGTGGCCACGAGGTCGACGACCGCCGCCGTCGACAGGACCGGCGCCTCGACGCGGAGCACCGCGGCGACCGCCGCCGCACTGGGCTCGGTGCCGCTGGTCGCCAGCCGGTCCGCGACGCGGCCGACGAGCGCTGTGCGGTCCTCGCCCGAGGTCACGGCCCGAGCGCCGGTGCGGACGACCGCGTCACGCCGCCGCCCCGCCGGCTTCACCAGCCGGCAGCGCGGCGAGCGCGGCGAGGACGGTCCGACTCAGGTCGGCGAGCGGGCCACGACCGCCTCGCGCCGGGGGCTCGCCGTGCTCGATCGCGTGCGCCAGGCCGGGCTCGCTGCGCAACCGCCCCACCAGCTCGAGACCGAGGATGCCGGCCACCGTCGCCCCGCGCAGTCCCGACGGCGCCGGGCCGCGCACCACCACCCGCACGTCGTCGGCCACCAGACGCAGCGACGACGCCACCCGGACGGCCGCGGCGATGGACCGGACGTCCGCCGACACGACAAGAAGGGTCAGGTCCGCCGCCCGAAGGACGAGCTCGGTGCCGGCGTCGAGAGACCGAGGGACGTCCGCGACCACTACGTCCGTCCACGGCCGCACCGATGCGAGAGCCGCCTGCATGGCCGTCGGCTGCGCTGTGATGAGGGGACCACGGTCGTACGAGAGCAGGGTCACGTCGTGGGTCATCGGCAACGCCTCGACGAGGTCGGCTGAGGTCACCGGACCCTGCAGTGACGCCAGGGCGGGCCAGCGCGGACCGGGCGCGTCCTCGGCACCCATGGCCAGGTCCAGCCCGCCACCCAACGGGTCCCCGTCGAGCAGCAGGGTCCGTCGACCGTCGACCGCGGCCGTCACGGCCAGGCCACAGGCCAGGGTCGAAGCGCCCGCACCCCCTCGCCCGGGGACGACAGCGACGACTTGTGCGAGTGCACGTCCCGTCGTCGGGAGGAGGAACTCGAGCAGCGCAGCACGACCGGTCGGCAACGCGACGACCTCGGCGGCCAACGCAAGAGCGCAGGCCGACACGGCAGGATCAACCGGCCCGGTGGAGGCGACCAGGAGTCGGTGCCGAGCGGCTAGCCCGGCGCGCGCGACAGCTGGCGCGATGTCGGCGCCGAGGAGGACACCGATCGCCTTGTCCCAGCGCAGGCGCGCGGCCGACACATCCGGTGCGACCTCGACGTCGACGCCGGCCGCGGCCGCCACCTGCAGGACCAGGTCGAGCAGGTCGGGGTCGGCCGTGACGAGCAACGGCCGGGCGCGATCATCCGTCAGCGGCACGGGCACCTCCACGTCGCGGTCAGCAGGTGCCGATCACGATGCCGCGTCGCGAGCCGGCGCCGACCGTCTGCGCCCGGATCTGTGGACGGCGACGTCGCTGTTGTCGCGGTGTGGACGAGCCAGGACATGCGACGACCCCCGCCGGGGGGAGGGCGGGGGCCGTCATACGCGGTATCCGGCTCGGGGGGGATGAGTCGGGGACCGCGGCGCTCCGCGAACGGAGGCAATCTCAGAATGTACCCGCGCTGTCCAGAGGGCAAACGGACACTCGCGCCGTTCTTTCGCCACATTTCCGGCTGCCTATGCTCGGCGCTGTGCCACCCGCGACGCGTACCGCCGCCTTCTTCGACCTGGACAAGACAATCATTGCGCGGTCAAGCACTCTGGCGTTCAGCCGGTCCTTCTATCAAGGCGGCCTGATCAACCGGCGCACCGTCATGCGCAGCGCGTACGCACAGTTCGTCTACCTCGTCGGCGGCGCGGACCACGACCAGATGGAGCGGATGCGGGCGCACCTGTCGTCGATGTGCACAGGCTGGGACGTGCAGCAGGTCAAGGACATCGTCTCCGAGACCCTGCACGAGCTGATCGACCCGATCATCTACGACGAGGCCGCCACCCTGATCGAGGAGCACCACCTGGCGGGGCGGGACGTGGTCATCGTCAGCACGTCGGGTGCTGAGGTTGTCGAGCCCATCGGCGAGATGCTGGGGGCCGACCGGGTCGTCGCCACCCGGATGGTGGTGGCCGACGGTCGGTACTCCGGTGAGATCGAGTACTACGCGTACGCCGAGAACAAGGCGATCGCGGTCCGCGAGCTTGCCGAGCAGGAGGGCTACGACCTCGAGCGGTCCTACGCCTACAGCGACTCGATCACCGACCTGCCGATGCTCTCGGAGGTGGGCCATGCGTTCGCGGTGAACCCGGACCGGGCGCTGCGCAAGGAGGCGGAGGCGCGTGGCTGGCCGGTGCTGGTGTTCACCAAGCCGGTCCGGTTGCGCGACCGGTTCTCCGCGGTCACCCTCCCCCCGCCCGGGACGCTGGCCGCGGTGGCGGCCGGCGCGGGAGCCGCGACGGCGGGCATGGTGTGGTTCGTGGTCCGTCGCCGGGCCGGCCAGCCGCTGCCGCTGGCCCGGGTGCTGGCGCGACACGCCGCTCGACGTCTCGGCCGCTAGGCGTGGGCGGATAAAGAAGGCCGTTCGGCCCTTCCCCCGGAGCCTGCGGGTGGACTAGAAAGGAAGACGAAGCACGGCAGCTGGGCACCCACGCGGCGACCTGCCCATGTACGGGCCGGCGAGCCAGGCTAGTCCTGGTCTCCCGACAAACGGTGCACGCTTGGTAACCCGGTGATGACGTGCCGGAGCGGCGTCCCTCGAGGGGCGCCGCTCTCCTGTGTCCGCCCGCGATGCACGCGGGTCAACCGGTGCGCTGGAGGGCTTCGCAGATGGCGACGCCCTCGCGGGCACCGAGCACCACGGCCTCGGCGCAGTGCTCGACCCACGCCACGACGCCGTCCGGGCCGCCGTCCACGTAGCCGCGCAGGGCAAGGACGTAGGCATCGTGGCCCAGCTCGACGTGGCCGACCTCCGGCACCGACACGGCGCTCGGATCCAGGCCACGACCAGCCAGGGTCAACCGGCTGGCGGCACGCGCGACGAGCCCCGATCCCACCCCGAAGGCACCCATCGTCGCGAGCTCGCCGTGCACGACGGCGGCCACGACCAGCGCCGGGGCCGCGGTCGGGCGGGTGAGAACCGCCGCAAGCCCCTGCAGCCGCGCGGCGGCCGCGGGTTCCGGCCGGCCGAGTCCGTTGACGTCGACCGCCAGGTCGGCAGCGGCCAGCGTGTGCAACCTGGCCAGGGCCTGCATCGGTGCCCGGGTCCAGGTGCCCGACAGCCGACCCAGCTCGGCCGCCACCCGCAGCGCGCCCTGGACGACGCCCTGGGCCGCGGCGTCGGCGTCCTCGGTCCGACGGGGACCGGCGCCGGGCTCGGAGTCGCTCTGCGCCGTGCGCCGCACCACGTCCAGGGGCAGGTCGGCCCCCTCCAGCGCGGCCGAGGCTCGCGCTCCGCGCAAGGCGGACTCCGAGCTCACCCGCTCGGCTGACCGGCGCAGCACCCGGTGCCTCCGCAGCCCGTCGACCGCCTCGCGGGCCCGGAGCACAGCGGCGGCGACGTCTGCGTGGGAGGCGAGGCGGCCGAGGGGCTCATCCGGAGCGGCAGTCACCCCGGGAGGCTAGGCCGCCACATCGATCGGGGCTCCGGGCGGTCCCAGGTTCGTTACGGTCTCGCACGTGGAGCGCACGCTCACCAACTTCGGGGTCGCCGCGATCGTGCTCGTCCTGATCGCCGTCGCGGCGCTGTTCCTGCGCGCCGGCCGCAGCCGTCGGGACTTCGGCACCCAGGCCGACCGGACGACGTTCGCCACGCTGCACACGGCCTCGCTGGCGGCGCCGCCGCTGCGCTCCGGGCTGACCGAGGCCTCGGCCGTCCGAGCTGCTCGCCATCTGCGAACGCTGCTGGGCACCTCGGCCGTGGCCCTCAGCGACGGCACCCGACTGCTGGCGTGGGACGGGGCCGGCGAGAGCCACGGAGTTGATGTGGCCGCCCACGCGAGCAAGGTGATGGAGAGCGGGCGCACCGAGGTCATCGGCCGCGCCCACGTCGCCTGTCCGGACCCCGACTGCCCGATCAGGGTCGGCGTCGTCTCGCCACTGGTCGTCGACGGCCGCCTCGTCGGCGCCCTGGCGGCCTACGGCCCGGCGACCTCGGCGCACCTGGTGCGCGCGGCCAACGAGGTGGCCCGGTGGGTCTCCACCCAGCTCGAGCTCGCCGAGCTCGACGCCTCCCGGACCCGGCTGATGGAGGCCGAGGTGCGCGCGCTGCGCGCCCAGATCAGTCCCCACTTCGTCTACAACTCACTGACCGCCATCGCGTCGTTCGTCCGCACCGACCCCGAGAGGGCTCGCGAGCTGCTGACCGAGTTCGCCGACTTCACCCGCTACTCCTTCCGCCGCCACGGCGAGTTCACGACGCTGGCCGAGGAGCTGCGCTCCATCGACCGCTACCTCCTGCTCGAGCGGGCTCGCTTCGGTGACCGGCTCCAGGTCACGCTGCAGATCGCACCCGAGGTGCTGCCGGTGTCGTTGCCGTTCCTGTGCGTGCAACCGTTGGTGGAGAACGCCGTTCGGCACGGGCTCGAGGGGCGCCCCGGCCCCGGGCACGTCACGATCCTCGCGCAGGACGTCGGGTCCGAGGCGCACATCAGCGTGGAGGACGACGGCGCCGGCATCGACCCCGAGATCGTCCGGCTCACCCTCGCCGGTGAGCACGAGGGAGACAGCATCGGTCTGGGCAACGTCGACGAGCGGCTGCGTCAGGTCTACGGCGACGAGTACGGCCTCGTCGTCGAGACCGCCCCCGGCGCCGGCACCAAGGTCAGCCTGCGGGTGCCCAAGTACCGCCTGGGCGTCCACGCATGACGGGGCTGCACGTGCTCGTCGTCGACGACGAGGCGCCGGCCCGCGAGGAGCTGGCCTACCTGCTCGAGCGTGACGAGCTGGTCGCCACGGTGCGCATCGCCGAGAGCGGCGCCGACGCGCTCAAGGCTCTGGACTCCGAGCGCATCGACGTGCTCTTCCTCGACATCCGGATGCCCGGGCTGGACGGCACCGATGTCGCCCGGGTCCTGTCGCGGTTCAAGGCCCCACCGGCGGTCGTTTTCGTGACGGCCTACGAGGGCCACGCGGTCGACGCCTTCGACCTGCACGCCGTCGACTACGTCCTCAAACCCGTCCGGCCCGAGCGGCTCGCCGAGGCGGTCCGCCGGGTCTCGTCGTCCCTGTCCGCCCGCGACGTGCCCGCAGCACAAGAAGACGACGAGACGATCGCGGTCGAGCTGGGCGGTGTCACCCGCTTCGTCTCCCGCAGCGACGTGCGTTTCGTCGAGGCCCAGGGCGACTACGCCCGGCTGCACACCGCTGACGGGAGCCACCTGGTGCGGGTTGCCCTGGCCACCCTGCTCGACCAGTGGGCAGCAGCAGGCTTCGTCCGGATCCACCGCAGCCACCTGGTGTCGCTGCACCACATCGACGAGGTGCGCGTCGAGGGCGGCCGGTGCACGGTCCGCCTCGGCGCCGTCGAGCTGACGGTCAGCCGGCGACACACCCGTGAGCTGCGGGACCGGCTGGTGCGCAAGTCCCGGCCGCAGCGGGGCCCGGCATGAGCGAGTCGCCGCAGCGTCGCGTCCGCGTCGTGTCCCCACGCACCGACGCACCGCGCACGCCGCCGCGACGACCGGTCGCCAGGGACATCGACGAGCAGACCAGCATCGGCGAGGTGTACATGCGCTCGCTGCTGCGGGCCCAGCTGCGCCTCGGCATCGGCGTGTGCCTGATCTTCACCGTCCTCATCGGCGGGCTGCCGCTGCTGTTCACCGTCGAGCCCGATCTCGCCGACGTCGCCGTGCTCGGTGTTCCGCTTCCCTGGCTGGTGCTGGGGGCTGGCGTCTACCCGGTGCTCATCGCCGGGGCCTGGCTGTACATCCGGCAGGCCGAACGCAACGAGCAGGTCTTCGCCGATCTGGTCGAGAGATCGTGAGCGATCCGACGTACGGCGTGGTGGCCGTGGTGCTCGTCAGCGCGGCCACACTGCTGATCGGCACGTTCGCCCTGCGCTTCTCCCGCACGACCAGCGACTTCTACGTGGCGTCGCGCACCGTCTCGCCGGTGTGGAACGCCTCGGCGATCGGCGGCGAGTACCTGTCAGCCGCCTCGTTCCTGGGTGTTGCCGGGCTCATCCTGGTCTTCGGCGCGGACATGCTGTGGTTCCCGGTGGGATACACCGCCGGCTACCTCGTGCTGCTCGTCCTGGTGGCGGCACCGCTGCGTCGCTCGGGTGCCTACACGCTCCCCGACTTCGCCGAGTCGCGGCTCGAGTCGAGCCTGGTGCGCCGCATCGCCAGCGCCATGGTGGTGCTCATCGGATGGCTCTACCTGCTCCCGCAGTTCGTCGGTGCCGGGCTGACGCTGCGGCTCGCGGCCGGGCTGCCCAGCTGGCTCGGCGGAGTCATCGTCGCCGGGGTTGTCGTCTTCAGCGTCGCAACCGGCGGGATGCGCAGCATCACGTTCGTGCAGGCCTTCCAGTACTGGTTGAAGCTCACCGCACTGGCGGTGCCCGTCGTGTTCCTCCTGTTGGCCTGGCAGGCCGACGGAAGCCCGACGGTCGATCCGGCCAGTGCGCCGACCTTTCGCGAGGTGACGGCGGTCCCGGTTCCCGCGGGGCGGCGGTTCGACGTGACGGAGCCGGTGCGGGTGACGGTCACCGGGTCCCTGGACGGCGTGCTGCTCGACGAGGCGACCGTCCTGACACCCGGTTCGCACCGCGTCGACACCCGGACCACGATCGTGTTCCCCGCCGGTGTGCTGGTGCCCCATGCCGACACCATCAGGCCGGCGTCGAACAGCGACTGGGCGAGTCCGTTGTCCGGGTCCGGCGGTCGCGACCACCCGGTCTATGCGACGTACTCCCTGATCCTCGCCCTGTTCTTCGGGACGATGGGCCTGCCTCACGTGCTGGTCCGCTTCTACACCAACCCCGACGGACGCGCGGCGCGACGGACGACGCTGATCGTGCTGTGCCTGCTCGGCGGCTTCTACCTGTTCCCGACCATCTACGGGGCCCTGGCCCGCCTCTACACACCCGACCTGCTGCTCACCGGCCGCACCGATGGCGCAGTCCTGCTGCTGCCCGAACGTCTCATCGGCGGGACGGGCGGTCAGCTGCTCGGGGCGCTCGTGACGGCCGGGGCGTTCGCCGCGTTCCTGTCAACCTCGTCGGGTCTCACCGTGTCCGTGGCCGGGGTGCTCTCCCAGGACGTGCTGCGCGGCTCGGTCCGTGACTTCCGCATCGCCGCGGTCCTGGCGGTCAGCGTGCCGCTGCTGCTGACGCTGGTCGCAGGCCCGATCGCAGTCGCCGATGCGGTGGGTCTGGCCTTCGCGGTCGCCGCGTCGTCGTTCTGCCCGCTGCTGCTGCTCGGGATCTGGTGGCGCCGCCTGACCGACGTCGGCGCCGCCGCCGGGCTGCTCGTCGGGGGCGGTCTGGCGACCGCCGCGGTCGCCGCCACGGTCTCCGGGGCCGACCGGACGGGGTGGCTGGGGGCGCTGCTCGCCCAACCAGCCGCCTGGACCGTGCCGATCGCCTTCGCGGTGATGGTCACGGTGTCGTTGGCCACCGCGCGCCGCGTCCCGGCGAGCGTCGGGGGCACGATGATCCAGCTGCACGCACCGGAGTCGCTGCAGCTGCCGCAGTACGAGCGCACCCGGTGGCGGCCACCGGCGCGCCCCCCCGCCGGCAACTGACCGGCAGGGGGACGCGTGGCCCCCGATGAACTCCAGCCGTCAGGTCTCTGTGGACCCGTCGTGCAGCTCGGTGTCGTCGATCGTGCCGGATGCGTGTGCCTCCACCAGGCGCGTGCGGCCCGGGTAGCGGACCTCCTCGACCAGTTCCTGCATGAGCGCCGTCGGCTTCTTCGTGAACTGCGACACCACGATGGTGACCACGAAGTTGATGAGCATCCCGACGGTGCCGAAGCCGGTCTCCGGGATGTCCCAGATGCCGGCGCTGTTGCCGTAGATGTCGATCGTCCACAGCTGGTAGGCGATCGTCGACCCGAGACCGGCGATCAGTCCCGCGGTCGCACCGGCAGCGGTGCACTTCTTCCAGAAGATCCCTAGCACCAGGATCGGGAAGAAGCTGGCCGCTGCCAACCCGAAGGCCAATGCGACCACCTGCGCCACGAACCCGGGAGGGTTGATGCCGAGGTAGCCGGCGACAACGATCGCCGCCGCCATCGCGAACCGGCCGACGAGGAGCTGCTTGGCCTCGGTGGCGTGCTTGTTGATTCGCCGGTAGTAGACGTCATTGGCGACCGAGGACGAGATGACCAGCAGCAGCCCGGACGCAGTGGACAGCGCCGCCGCGAGACCACCTGCAGCCACCAGACCGACGACCGGCGCAGGCAGTCCGGCGATCTCCGGCGTGGCCAGGACGATGATGTCGTTGTTGATGACCAGCTCGTTGGCCGCATCGGTGGCCGGACCGAAGTTGATGATCCCGTCACCGTTGAGATCGTTGAACGTGATCAGGCCGACGTCGGACCAGGTGGTGAACCAGTTCGGGACCGCCGCGATGGCTGTGCCCTGGATCTGGTCGATGATGTTGAACTTGCTGAAGGCGCCGATGGCGGGTGCGGTCGTGTAGAGCAGGGCGATGAAGAACAGCGCCCACAGTGCCGAGTACCGGGCCGCCCGCACGCTCTTGGCCGTGTAGAAACGCACGATCACATGCGGCAGGCCCGCCGTCCCGAACATCAGTGCAGCCGTGATCAGGATCATGTTGATCATGCTCGTCTGGCTGAACGCCTTCGTGTACTCGGCGAAGCCGAGGTCGGTCTGGATCGCGTCGAGGTCGGCGAGGATCTGACCGAAACCGATCTGCGGCACAGGGATGTTCGTCAGCTGCGTGGAGATCGCCACGGCCGGGATCAGGTAGGCGACGATCAGGACGGAGTACTGGGCGACCTGGGTCCAGGTGATGCCCTTCATGCCGCCCAGCACCGCGTACAGGAAGACGACGACCATGCCGATGACGACACCTGTCTTGGAGTCGACCCCGAGGAACCGCTGGAACACCACGCCGACACCGGCCATCTGCCCGGCGACGTAGACGAACGACACGACGATGGCGGCCACCACGGCCACCAGTCGCGCCGCCTCGGAGTACCGGTCACCGACGAACTCTGGCACCGTGTACTTGCCGAACTTCCGTAGGTACGGCGCGAGCAGCAACGCGAGCAGGACGTACCCGCCGGTCCACCCCATCAGGTAGACCGAACCGCCGTACCCGTTGTTCGAGAACGCGACGATGCCGGCCAGCGAGATGAACGACGCGGCGCTCATCCAGTCTGCCGCGATCGCAGCGCCGTTGGCCGGGGCAGGGATGCCACCCTCGGCGACGTAGAAGCCGGCTGTCGTAGAGACCCGGCTGGCGTAGGCGATGTAGATGTAGACGCTGAACGTCAGGACAACGAAAGCGAGAGTCCAGCCTTCGACGGCAGTCATCAGTGGCGCACCTCGGCTTCGTACTCCGTGATGCCGTACTCCTCGTCGAGACTGTCCATCTTCTTCACGTAGACGGCGATGAGAGCCAGGAACACCAGGATCGATCCCTGCTGGGCGAACCAGAACCCCAGCGGGAATCCGGCAATCACAATCTTGTTGAGCTGGTCGGCCAGGATGATCCCGAGGCCGAAGGAAACGAACGCCCAGATGGCGAGCAGCACAGCCATGAGCCGGACGTTGCGCCGCCAGTAGCTGTCGCGGTGTTCCTGATCCATCACTCCTCCTTCGTCGTCGACGGCAGGCAGTGGGGCTGCCCGGACACAGGCCCGTAACAGCGGCGTCATGCAACCAGCGGGAGGGTGGCGCGACAAGGCCGCGACGACCCTCGGGTCGGACCTGTCGGTGAGCGGCGCCAACCTCGCGGCGAGAGGTAGGAGCACGCAGCCTGCAGTCGGCGGCACGCGGCCGGTGGACCGCTCGTCGCCGCGGACAGGCCGCTCGTCGCACCGGCTCCGTGGGTCTCCCGATCGACGGCATCTCCCGCGTACAGTGCGCCGGATGAGTACGACCGCCCGCGCCACGCATCCCAGCCGCGTCGTCCGCAAGCCGCAGGGTCAGCGGCGGCTTGCCGGCGCAGCCACCCTGGTCATCATCGGGTCGTTCCTGCCGTGGGTGTCGACAGCCGTCGGCAACTTCTCCGGCGCGCGCGGCGCCGGGCTGTGGACGTTCTACGCCGCGATGCTCGGGCTGGCCGGGGCGATCATCCCGCTGCGCAAGGTGGCCATCGGCCAGGGTGCCCTGATGGCCGCGGCCGCCATCGTCCTGCCGCTCTGGCAGGTGTGGCACCTGTTGCAGCTGACCGGCGTGACCGGATGGCTGCCCGGACCGGGCCTGGTCGTCGTGTTCGGCGGCGGCGTCCTGGCGGCGTCAGCGGTCCGACTGCTCCTGCAGCAGGGCCGCCCCACCTCCGAGGACTGACCGACCCGCGCTTGCCAGCAGCCGGTCGGTGCGGTGAGGTGAGTCCTATGGCGGCGGACCGGCAGCCGTTCTCGACGAAGGAGCCAGCGTCTTGAGCAACGAAGCCCTCTCCAACCTCAGCCGTGAAGAGCGCCGGTTCCCGCCGAGCGAGGAGTTTGCTGCCGACGCCAACGCCAAGGCAGACCTCTACGACCGCGCCGACAAGGACCGGCTGGCGTTCTGGGGGGAGCAGGCTCGCGAGCTGACGTGGGACACCGACTGGACCACTCCCCTGGAGTGGGAGCTGCCGTTCGCCAAGTGGTTCGTGGGCGGCAAGCTCAACGTGGCCGTCAACTGCGTGGACCGTCACGTCACTGCCGGCAACGGCGACCGGGTGGCCTTCCACTGGCAGGGCGACCCGGCCGACGACAAGCGCACGATCACCTATGCCGAGCTGCAGGACATGGTCTGCCAGGCGGCCAACGCGCTGACCGAGCTCGGGGTCGGCGAGGGTGACCCCGTCGCGGTCTACATGCCGATGATCCCCGAGACCGTCGTGACGCTGCTGGCATGCGCGCGGATCGGCGCCCCGCACACGGTGGTGTTCGCCGGCTTCTCCGCAGACGCCCTGGCGTCGCGGATCAAGGACGCCGACGCGCGCGTCGTGGTCACGGCCGACGGGCAGTTCCGTCGCGGCCAGCCGGCCAAGCTCAAGCCGAACGTCGACGAGGCAGTCGCCAAGTGCCCCGACGTGCGCACGGTGCTGGTCGTGCAGCGCACCGGTGGCGATGTCGAATGGAACGACGGCCGCGACGTGTGGTGGCATGAGACGGTCGACAACCAGCCGACCGAGCACGAGGCGAAGGCCTTCGACTCCGAGCACCCGCTGTTCATCCTCTACACCTCCGGGACAACCGCCTCGCCGAAGGGCCTGCTGCACACCAGCGGCGGCTACCTGACCCAGGTCGCCTACACCCACCGGGTCGTCTTCGACTACAAGCCCGATGACGTCTACTGGTGCGCGGCCGACGTCGGCTGGGTCACCGGGCACAGCTACATCGTCTACGGCCCGCTGGCCAACGGAGCCACCTCGGTCATCTTCGAGGGGACGCCGCACCCGGATGCCAAGGACCGGTGGTGGAAGCTCATCGCCGAGCACAAGGTGTCGATCCTCTACACCGCACCCACCACGATCCGCACGTACATGAAGTGGGGCCCCGAGCCGCTGGAGGGGCACGACCTGAGCTCACTGCGCCTGCTGGGCTCGGTCGGCGAGCCGATCAACCCGGAAGCCTGGATGTGGTACCGCGAGAACGTCGGCGGCAACCGGTGCCCGGTCGTCGACACGTGGTGGCAGA
>JBBRVU010000118.1:0-12900 GCA_038246575.1 Actinomycetes bacterium
CCCGAGGCCGTGAGGCGCACCGCGCCTCCGGTCACGACGATGGCCGTGTTGGCTACCAGAGCTCCGAGGAAGGCACGGCGGACTGTCACGGACCTGGGGCGCCACGACGACAGTGCTCCGAGCATGAGCCCAGGCTACGTCCCGTCCGCCGCCCGACTGACTACCGGGCGGGCAGACGCACCGGCCGCCTCCGGCTGACGAGTACGGCACCCACGGCCATCAGGCCGATGGCGCACACGATCAGTGACCGGACCTCGGCGCCTGTCCTGGCCAGCGCGACGCGAGGAGTGACCGTCGCTGCCGTCGTTGTTGCCTCTCGTGGGCGCTCTGAGCCCATCCTCACCGACAGGACCGCGGTGTTGTTCTCGACGGTCGTCTCCGCGTCGATGGTCCAGATCCGCAGGTCTATCTCTTCCAGCCCGGCGGCAGCCGGGCCGGCCGGGCGCACCACGAACATCCAGGTGGCCGTCGCCCCGGGCTTCATGTCCGGGAGGGAACACGTGAGGACCGATGCATCTGCACCCAGCGGACTAGTGCCGACGTGCCAGGCGAGCGAGCCGCGTCACTCCCAGCGGAAGGTACGGGCGGCCAACAACCCAGCGACCGTCGCCCACGCGGCAAGGACCAGCAGGGCGAGAACAGGCAGCCCTCCGCCGTCGCGGAGAACAGAGCGCAGACCTTCCGCGAGCGCGCCAGCCGGCAACAGCTCGAGCGCGGGACGGGCGACAGGGGGAAAGCGGTCCAGTGGGACTGCGATCCCCCCGGTGACGAGGAGAAGCAGGTAGACGAGATTGGCGGCGGCCAGGGTTGCCTCGGCTCGCAGGGTCCCCGCCATCAGGAGCCCGAGCGAGGCGAAGGCGGCGGTGCCCGCCAGCAGGAGGAGGGCGACCACGAGGGGAGAGCCGACGGGCTTCCAGCCCATGACCAAGGCCACTCCGACCAGGAGCGCAACCTGCGCAAGCTCGACGGCCAGGACGGCAAGGCCCTTCGACGCGAGGAGCGCGCCACGGGGCAAGGGTGACGCCCCCAGCCGCTTCAGCGCGCCATAGCGGCGTTCGAACCCCGTCCCGATCGCGAGGCCGGTGAACGCCGTCGACAGCACGGCCAGTGCAAGGACACCGGGGACCAGGAATCCGAGTCGTTGAGAACGGGTGCCCAGGTCCATCAGCTCGACGCTGCCGTACACGGTCAACACCAGCACCGGGATGACGATGGTGAGCAGCAGCTGTTCCCCGTTGCGCAGCACCATCCGGATCTCCAGAGCGGTCTGCACCATCACCATCCGTGCGAGTGAGGCACTGCCCGGATCGGGGGCGTACGTGGTGCGGGACGGGTCCGCCTGGTCCGTCACTGTCTCGCGCGGGCCCTCATGCACGGAGCTCCGTCCCGGTCAGCTCGAGGAAGACGTCCTCGAGGGAACGGTGTCCGATGGCCAGGCCGTCGGCCAGCACGTCACGGGCGGCGCACCACGCCGTCAGGTCGGCGAGCAGCCGAGGGTCGACGTCGCCCTGGACGACGTAGTGACCGGGAGACACCTCATCGGCGCGGGTGACCCGCGGCACCTCCGCCGCCAACGCGACCAGATCGAGTCCTTCAACTGTCCGGAACCGCAGGATGCCACTGCCACCGGACGACATCAGCTCCCGCGGGCTGCCGAGCGCCACCACGCGGCCGCGGTCGATGACCAGCACCTGGTCGGCGAGGCGCTCGGCCTCGTCCATGAAGTGAGTCGTGAGCACGACCGTCACCCCGTCGGAGCGGAGGTCCTGAACCAGGTCCCAGGTCGCGTGTCGCGCCTGCGGGTCCAGCCCGGCCGTCGGCTCGTCGAGGAACACGAGCTCGGGGCGGCCGACCACGGCCAGGGCGAGCGAGAGACGCTGCTGCTGGCCACCGGAGAGTCGGCGGAACGGGGTGCGGCCGCTCGAGGCAAGGCCGAGACGCTCGGCCAGCTTGTCGACGTCCAGCGGGTTGGCATGCAGGGCGGCGACGTGGCGGAGCATCTCCATGGCGGGTACGCCGGGATAGACCCCGCCGGACTGCAGCATCACCCCGACCCTCGGGCGCAGGGCGCGGGCATCCCGCCAGGGATCGAGGCCCAGCACCCGGACGCTCCCGGAATCCGGGCGGCGGTAGCCCTCGCAGGTCTCGACGGTGGTGGTCTTGCCGGCCCCGTTGGGACCCAGCACGGCGGTGATCGCGCCCCGCTCGACCGTCGCTGAGAGCCCATCGACGGCTGCTTTGCTCCCGTACCGCTTGACGAGGCCCTCGACCTCGACGGCGGGATGGGTCGGCACGCAGCGGAGTCTACGAAGCCATCCGCCGCCCGCCCGACCGCCGGGCGCGGGCGTGGTGTGACAATCACCACCAGACGCGGGCATCCCTGGGTTTGCGATCGGCGCTGAATAAGGCCACACTGATGTTGTGAAATCCGCCGCCAGGGACCTGTGGACCCGCGGCATCGCCCCTGAGGACGCGACCGGTAGCGATGTCGTGACGCTCGAGCGCACCCGCGACAAGATCGCCCGCTCGATCCTCGAGAGCGGCCCGACCACGGCAGTCGTGCTCGCCGAGCGGATCGGGCTCACCCCGGCCGCCGTCCGTAGACATCTCGACGCATTGCTGGCCGAGGGCCTGATCGAGGAGCGCGACCCCCGCAGCACGACTGCACGGGGTCGGGGGCGGCCCGCGCGACTGTTTGCCATGACCGAGGCCGGCCGAGACTCCTTCGACCAGGCCTACGACGACCTGGCAGTCAGCGCCCTGCGTTTCGTCGAGGAGCACGGTGGGCGCGAAGCGGTCGCGGCCTTCGCCCGGCAGCGGGTCTCCGAGCTGGAGGCTCGTTACCGACCCGTCGTCGAGCAGGCAGCCGCGGACGGCCGCGCCGAGGCTCTCGCCGGAGCGTTGTCCGGTGACGGCTACGCTGCCACGGCTCGCCCAGCGGGTACGTCCGACGGCAGCGGCGTCCAGCTGTGCCAGCATCACTGCCCCGTCGCGCACGTGGCAGGGGAGTTTCCCGAGCTGTGCGAAGCCGAGACCGAGGTCTTCGCCCAGTTGCTCGGCACCCATGTCCAACGTTTAGCCACCATCGCCCACGGCGACGGTGTCTGCACGACGTACGTCCCGAATCTCCCGAGCACAGACAACCGGAGGAGCGCTCAGTGACTGCCATCCCCGAGACCACGCATGCCGAGGTCGACACGCTCGGCCGCTACGCCTTCGGCTGGTCCGACCCCGACGCTGCCGGGACCGCTGCGAAGCGCGGTCTCAGCGAGGACGTCGTGCGCAACATCTCCGGGCTCAAGAGCGAGCCGGAGTGGATGCTCAACCTGCGCCTCAAGGGTCTACGGCTCTTCGGCAAGAAGCCGATGCCGACCTGGGGGTCGGACCTGTCGGGCATCGACTTCGACAACATCAAGTACTTCGTGCGGTCGACCGAGAAGCAGGCAACGTCCTGGGACGAGCTGCCGGCCGACATCAAGAACACCTACGACAGGCTCGGCATCCCCGAGGCCGAGAAGCAGCGGCTGATCGCCGGAGTCGCGGCGCAGTACGAGTCGGAGGTCGTCTACCACCAGATCCGCGAGGACCTGGAGGAGAAGGGCGTCCTCTTCCTCGACACCGACACCGCGCTGCGCGAGCACGAGGAGCTCTTCAGGGAGTACTTCGGCACGGTCATCCCGGTCGGCGACAACAAGTTCGCCGCCCTGAACACGGCCGTCTGGTCCGGTGGATCGTTCATCTACGTGCCGCCCGGCGTGAAGGTCGACATCCCGCTGCAGGCGTACTTCCGGATCAACACCGAGAACATGGGTCAGTTCGAGCGGACCCTGATCATCGCCGACGAGGGCTCCTCGGTGCACTACGTCGAGGGCTGTACGGCGCCGATCTACTCTTCGGACTCACTGCACTCGGCCGTGGTCGAGATCATCGTGAAGAAGGACGCTCACGTCCGCTACACGACGATCCAGAACTGGTCGAACAACGTCTACAACCTGGTGACGAAGCGCACCGCGGTGCAGGCCGGTGGCCGGATGGAGTGGATCGACGGCAACATCGGGTCCAAGGTCACCATGAAGTACCCCGCCTGCTACCTGCTCGGTGAGCATGCCCAGGGCGAGACGCTGTCGGTGGCCTTCGCCGGCGAGGGTCAGCACCAGGACGCCGGCGCCAAGATGGTGCACTCGGCCCCGAACACATCCTCGACGATCATCTCCAAGTCGGTGGCCCGAGGCGGCGGACGCACGTCCTACCGCGGGCTGGTGCAGGTCCTCGAGGGCGCCCACGGCTCACGCTCGACGGTCAAGTGTGACGCGCTGCTGATCGACACCGTCAGCCGCAGCGACACCTATCCCTACGTCGACGTCCGCGAGGACGACGTCACGATGGGCCACGAGGCCACCGTCTCCAAGGTCAGCGAGAACCAGCTCTTCTACCTGATGAGCCGCGGGCTGTCCGAGGACGAGGCGATGGCGATGATCGTGCGCGGCTTCGTCGAGCCGATCGCCAAGGAGCTTCCGATGGAGTACGCCCTCGAGCTAAACCGACTGATCGAGCTGCAGATGGAAGGAGCCGTGGGCTAGTTCATGACCACCACGAACACCGCCGCCGAGATCCTGTCTCCCGAGACGGGCGGCTTCAGCGGCAAGCCCCACTCCCACGGTGCGGTCCCCGTCCCGGGCGACAGCCGCGGCGAGCGCCACCGTTCCTTCGACCTGGCCGACTTCAGAGTGCCCACCGGGCGCGAGGAGGAGTGGCGTTTCACGCCGCTGCACCGCCTGCGGCACCTGCACGAGGACGAGGTCGGCGGCGAGGGCGGCACGGTCTCGATCGAGATCGACGCAGCCCCCGAGGTCGAGGTCGAGACAGTCGCCCGTGGCGACGATCGGCTCGGCAAGGCGGGGGTTCCCGCCGACCGAGTGGCCGCCCGCGCCTGGGCGTCCTTCGAGAAGGCCACCATCGTGACCGTCCCACAGGACGCCGTGGCCAGCGCGCCCACGATCGTGACGGTTCGCGGCGACAGTGCGCTCAACGGCCCGTCGTTCGGTCACCTCCTGGTCGACGTGAAGCCGTTCGCCCAGGCCGTGCTGGTCCTCGATCACCTCGGCAGCGCCACCTACGCCGACAACGTCGAGTTCTTCGTCGGGGACGGCGCCAAGCTCACCGTTGTCGTGATCGATGACTGGGCCGACGATGCCGTCCATGCCGCACAGCACTCGATCACGGTCGGCCGCGACGCCACGTTCAAGGGCATCGTCGTCTCCTTCGGAGGGGACCTCGTCCGGGTCGCGACCGAGGCCAGGTTCGCCGGCCCCGGTGGTGACGTCGAGATGCTCGGCCTCTACTTCGCCGACTCCGACCAGCACCTCGAGCACCGGCTCTTCGTCGACCACGGAGTGCCGCACTGCCGCTCGAACGTCCTCTACAAGGGCGCGTTGCAGGGCGAGGAGGCGCACACGGTCTGGATCGGCGATGTCCTGATCCGTGCGGGCGCCGAGGGCACCGAGACCTACGAGATCAACCGGAACCTGCTGCTGAGCGACGGTGCGCGAGCTGACTCCGTGCCCAACCTGGAGATCGAGACCGGCGAGATCGTCGGTGCCGGTCACGCCAGCGCGACCGGCCGTTTCGACGACGAGCAGCTGTTCTACCTGCAGTCCCGCGGGATCCCCGAGGACGAGGCCCGCCGCCTGGTGGTGCGCGGGTTCTTCGCCGGGGTCATCAACCAGATCGACATCCCCGAGATCCGGGATCGCCTGCTCGCCCAGGTCGAGACCGAGCTCGAGGGGGCGGTCCGCTAGTGGCCGAGTACGTCCGCGCCTGCGGCGCCGAGGAGGTCCAAGACGGGACCGCCACGCGCGTCGTGCTCGACGGCGTGCCCATCGCGATCGTGCGCAGCGACGGCGAGGTCTACGCGATCCACGACGTCTGCTCGCACGCCAACGTCGCACTGTCCGAAGGCGAGATCGAGGACCAGACCATCGAGTGCTGGCTGCACGGCTCGCGCTTCGACATGGTCACCGGCCGCCCGACCGGCCTCCCGGCGGTGCGCCCAGTGCCCGTCTACCCCGTCAAGATCGACGGCGACGACATCCTCGTCTCCGTCACGACCTGAAGCCGACTGGAGAGCTGAGACCTTCATGAGCACCCTGGAAATCCGCGACCTGCACGTCAGTGTCGACACCGACAACGGCGCCCAGGAGATCCTGCGCGGGGTCGACCTCGTCGTGAAGGCGGGGGAGACCCACGCGATCATGGGCCCGAACGGCTCCGGCAAGTCGACGCTGGCCTACTCCGTTGCCGGTCACCCCAAGTACACCGTCACGAGCGGCACCGTCACCCTCGACGGCGAGGACGTGCTCGCCATGACCGTCGACGAGCGCGCCCGGGCCGGGCTGTTCCTCGCGATGCAGTACCCCGTCGAGGTCCCCGGCGTCTCGGTGTCGAACTTCCTGCGCAGCGCCAAGACGGCGATCGACGGCGAAGCGCCCAAGCTGCGCACCTGGGTCAAGGACGTGAAGGCGGCCATGGAGCGGCTCTCCGTCGACTCCTCCTTCGCCGAGCGCAGCGTCAACGAGGGCTTCTCCGGCGGCGAGAAGAAGCGCCACGAGATCCTGCAGATGGAGCTGCTGCAGCCCAAGCTGGCCATCCTCGACGAGACCGACTCCGGGCTGGACATCGACGCGCTCAAGGTCGTCTCGGAGGGCGTCAACCGAGTCCGCGAGACCGGCGACACCGGTGTCCTGCTCATCACCCACTACACCCGCATCCTGCGCTACATCCAGCCCGACTTCGTGCACGTGTTCGTCGATGGCCGCATCGTCGAGGAGGGTGGCCGCGAGCTGGCTGACCGCCTCGAGGCCGAGGGCTACGAGCGCTTCCTGACCAAGGCGACTGCGTGAGCGTCAGTTCCCCCTTGGACGTCGAGCGGGTCCGCAAGGACTTCCCGGCGCTGGAGCGGCTGGTCCACGACGACCGGCCGCTGGTCTACCTCGACAACGCCGCCACCTCGCAGAAGCCGCGGCAGGTGCTGGACGCGATCGAGGACTACTACGCACGGCACAACGCCAACGTGCACCGCGGCATCCACGTCCTGGCGGAGGAGGCGACGGCCCTCTACGAGGGTGCGCGCGACAAGGTCGCGGCCTTCATCAACGCCGCGGACCGCGCCGAGGTCATCTTCACCAAGAACTCCACCGAGTCGCTGAACCTCGCCGCCAATGTCATCGCCTGGGCTGATGGCGAGCGTGGACTCGGACCTGGTGACGAGGTCGTCATCACCGAGATGGAGCACCACTCCAACATCGTTCCCTGGCAGCTGGTCACCCAGCGCAGCGGCGCGACGCTGCGCTGGTTCGGACTGACCGACGAGGGCCGGTTGGACCTCTCCGACATCGATCGCGTGATCACCGAACGCACGAAGGTCGTGTCGTTCGTCCTCGTGTCGAACATCCTCGGCACCGTCAATCCGCCGGAAGAGCTGATCCGCCGAGCGCACGAGGTCGGCGCGCTCGTCGTGGTGGACGCCTCGCAAGCCGCACCGCACCTTCCGCTGGACGTTCAGGCGCTCGGCGCCGACCTGGTCGCCTTCACCGGGCACAAGATGTGCGGGCCGACCGGGATCGGCGTGCTCTGGGGCCGCCAGGAGCTGCTCGAGGAGCTGCCGCCGTTCCTCGGCGGCGGCGAGATGATCGAGACGGTCACGATGGCCTCCTCGACCTTCGCCGCGCTGCCGCACAAGTACGAGGCCGGCACCCCGCCGATCGCCCAGGCCGTCGGTCTCGGGGCGGCCGTCGACTACCTCACCGGGATCGGCATGGACGCCGTCCACGCTCACGAGCAGCAGATCACGGCGTACGCGCTGGACCAGCTGCAGCAGGTCGAGGGCCTGCGGATCATCGGGCCCTCGACGGCCGAGGCGCGTGGTGCTGCCGTGTCGTTCGCGCTGGGCGACATCCACCCGCACGATGTCGGTCAGGTGCTCGACGAGCAGGGCATTGCTGTCCGGGTCGGTCACCACTGCGCGCGACCGGTCTGCCTGCGCTACGCCGTGCCCGCGACCACTCGCGCATCGTTCTACCTGTACTCGACCACCGCCGAGGTCGACGCGTTGGTCGACGGGCTCGAGCACGTGAAACGCTTCTTCGGGGGCACCTCGTGAAGCTCGAGTCGATGTACCAGGAGATCATCCTCGACCACTACCGCACGCCCCATCACAAGGGGCTGCGGGAGCCGTTCGACGCCGAGGTCCACCATGTGAACCCGACTTGCGGTGACGAGGTGACCTTGCGCGTAGCGCTGGGCAACGAGGGCGGCACTCCCGTGGTCAGCGACGTGTCCTACGACTCGATGGGCTGCTCGATCTCGCAGGCGTCGGTGTCCGTGATGACCGACCTCGTCCTCGGCAAGCACCTTGCCGAGGCCGAGAAGGCCTACGACGCATTTCTCGCCCTGATGCGGACCAAGGGGGATGCGGCGGCCGCCGAGGCCGTGGTCGAGAGCAACGAGGAGCTGCTCGAGGACGCCGTGGCCTTCGAGGGTGTGGCGAAGTACCCCGCCAGGATCAAGTGCGCCCTGCTGGGCTGGATGGCATGGAAGGACGCGACGGCGCAAGCCCTCGCGCAGGCGACGGACCAGTCGACGACGGAGGAGAGCGCATGAGCGAGCCCCAGACCCAGAGCAGCCCCGAGGGAAGCGGCGGCGTCGCCACCGTCGAGGACGTCGAGGAGGCCATGCGCGACGTGGTCGACCCCGAGCTGGGGATCAACGTGGTCGACCTCGGCCTGCTTTACGGCGTCCACGTCGACGACGACAACACCTGCACCTTGGACATGACGCTGACGTCCGCGGCCTGCCCGCTCACCGACGTCATCGAGGACCAGACGAACTCAGCGCTGTCTCCGTTGGTGAAGGAGACCCGCATCAACTGGGTCTGGATGCCGCCGTGGGGTCCGGACAAGATCACTGACGAGGGCCGTGAGCAGCTTCGGGCGCTGGGCTTCAACGTCTGAGCTATGCGTGCCCGGCTGACGGACGACACCTGCGACCGGGCGGCGCCCAGCGTCAGCGGAAGGTGTCGCAGGCGTTGACGTCGCCGGTCTGGCGGCCGGTGGTGAACCACTTCTTGCGCTGGGCGGCCGAGCCGTGGGTCCACGACTCGGGGTCGACACGCCCCTGTGTCTTGGCCTGGATCCGGTCGTCGCCGACCGCGGCAGCAGCGTTGATCGCCTGGTCCACCTCGGCATCACCCACCGACACGTTCCCCGCATCATCGGCAAGCTTGCTCCAGACGCCGGCATAGCAGTCGGCCTGCAGCTCCAGTGCGATCGAGAGCTCGTTCTGCCGGGCCGGCGACGACTGTTGCGCGGCACGGACCTTGCGCTCGGTGCCGAAGAGCGTCTGCAGGTGGTGCCCGGCCTCGTGAGCCAGGATGTAGGCCTGGGCATAGCGACCCTCGGCCCCGAAGCGGGACTGGAGCTGGTCGAGGAAGCCGATGTCGAGAAAGATGCCCTGGTCCGGCGGGCAGTAGAACGGGCCGACCTGGGACGTGGCGTTGCCGCACCCGGTCTGGACGGCCTGGGTGAAGAAGGTCAGTGACGGCTGCTGGTACCGCTCGCCGCCCCGGCTGAACTCGTCGGTCCACACCTCGTTGATCTCGTTGTAGACCTTGACGAGGAAGCAGTCGTCGTACTGGTCGATTGCACCATCGGTGTTGCAGCGGGACTCGAGGTCACTCTCGCCTGCGCCCTGGCCGGCAACGCTCCCGTCCTGAGGCACCAGCCCCGTGGTGTCCACCCCGCCGCCGCCCAGCACTGCCACCAGCAGGTAGACCACCAGGCCGACCACGCCGAGACCGCCGCCACCGACCGCGATCGGCACTCCGCGGCCACCGCGACCGCCGCGTCCCCCTCGGCGGTCGGACACACCGGAGGTGTTGACCGACTGGTCATCGAACTTGATGCCCATCGTCCGCCCCACCATCCTGTCCAGCGGCCCACGTAGACTGCGGCGCATGTCCGCGCCGTGCCCGTGAGCTCCTCGTGGCTGTACCCACCCACCTGTGGGCCCACTCACCGTACGACGCCGAAGGACCTTCCATGATCACCGCCACTGCGCTGGAGCTCCGCGCCGGGCCGCGCCTGCTGCTGGGGGGCGCGACGTTCCGGATCGCCCCGGGGGACCGGGTCGGCCTCGTAGGCCGCAACGGGGCGGGCAAGACGACCCTGACTCGCGTGCTGGCCGGGGAGGCCCAGGCGGCCACCGGGACGGTGACCCGGTCCGGGCAGGTCGGCTACCTGCCCCAGGACCCGCGCACGGGCGACCTCGACGAGCTCTCCGGGCGCCGGATCCTGTCCGCCCGAGGGCTGGACCAGGTCGTCGCCCGGATGCGCCGGACCGAGGGGGAGATGGCCAGCGCCGATCCGGAGACCCACGATCGCGCCATGAGCCGGTACGTCCGGCTCGAGGCCGAGTTCCAGGCAGCCGGGGGGTACGCCGCCGAGAGCGAGGCCGCCGCCATCGCCTCGTCGCTGGGCCTGCCTGAGCGCGTCCTCGGTCAGGCGCTGCGGACCCTCTCCGGGGGTCAACGTCGGCGGGTCGAGCTCGCCCGGATCCTGTTCTCCGCCAGCGGGGACGACGCCACGCTGCTGCTCGACGAACCGACCAACCACCTCGACGCAGACTCCATCGTGTGGTTGCGGGACTACCTGCGGGCATACAAGGGCGGGCTGGTGGTGATCAGCCACGACGTCGGGCTGCTCGACAACACCGTGACACGGGTGTTCCACCTCGACGCGAACCGGGCCGAGATGGACATCTACAACGTGGGCTGGAAGGCCTACCTCGTCCAGCGCGAGACCGACGAGCGGCGTCGCAAGCGCGAACGCTCGAACGTCGAGAAGCAGGCGTCGGTGCTCAAAGCCCAGGCCGACCGGATGCGCTACAAGGCGACCAAAGCGCGCGCGGCCCAGAGCATGGACAAGCGGGCAGCCAAGCTGCTCTCCGGCCTGGACGAGGTCCGCCGCAACGACCGGGTCGCCAAGTTGCGCTTCCCGGACCCGGCGCCCTGCGGGAAGACGCCCCTGATGGCGGAGGGGCTGTCGAAGTCCTACGGCTCGCTGGAGGTCTTCACCGACGTCGACCTGGCCATCGACCGCGGCAGCCGAGTGGTCATCCTCGGGCTCAACGGCGCGGGCAAGACCACCTTGATGCGCCTGCTCGCGGGGGTCGAGGAACCCGACACCGGGGACATCCTTCCCGGTCACGGTCTCAAGATCGGCTACTACGCGCAGGAGCACGAGACGCTCGACCCCGACCGGACGGTGCTGGAGAACATGCGCAGCGCGGCACCGGACCTGGCCGATGCCGAGGTCCGCCGGGTGCTCGGCTCTTTCCTCTTCTCCGGAGACGACGTGGACAAGCCTGCTGCCGTGCTCTCTGGTGGCGAGAAGACCCGCCTGGCGCTGGCGACCCTCGTGGTGTCCAGCGCCAACGTGTTGATGCTCGACGAGCCCACGAACAACCTCGACCCGGCAAGCCGCGAGGAGATCCTGGGCGCGCTGCGGACCTATGCGGGCGCCGTCGTCCTGGTGACTCACGACGAGGGAGCCGTGGACGCGCTCTCGCCCGAACGGTTGATCCTGCTCCCGGACGGCGTCGAGGACCTCTGGAACGAGACCTACGCCGACCTGGTGGCCCTGGCCTGAGACGCTCGGCCTCGCTCCGGCCCGGCCTGCAGCGGGACGGTCCAGGGTGATTCCAGTGGACAGACTCTGGCGCCGGACGCAGGTTGGGACGATCATGGCGGTTCGACCTTGATCGGACTGAGGAGGCTGGCGTGGCCGAACAGCTCAAGAAGGGCGCACGCATCACTGGTGGCGACCGCAACAAGTTGGCTGCGGACCTGAAGCGGAAGTACTCCAGCGGGCGCAGCATCCGCGAGCTCGCCTCCGAGACCGGCCGGTCATACGGCTTCGTGCATCGCATCCTGTCCGAGTCTGGGGTGTCCCTGCGGGGCCGCGGCGGGGCGACCCGCGGCAAGAAGTCCTGACGGAGGACCCTCCGGCAGGCGTTCGGCTGGAGCGTGACGGGCCCCTCGCTACGGTGACGCTCGCCCGCCCGGCTACGCGCAACGCGCAGACGCCGGCAACGTGGCGGACCCTTGCCGCGATCGGGGACGAGCTGCTCTGCGACGACGCCGTCCGCGTCGTGGTGCTGCGGGCGGAGGGGCCCTCCTTCTCCGCCGGGCTCGACCGGGCCATGTTCACAACAGGAGTCGACGGCGAACCAGGTCTGGTCGGGCTGGCCGGCCTCGCCGACGACGAGCTCGACTCCGTGATCGCCGGGTTCCAGCGCGCCTTCACCTGGTGGCGTGACCCACGCCTGGTGACCGTCGCTGCAGTCCAGGGACACGCTGTCGGTGCCGGCTTCCAGCTGGCGCTGGCCTGCGACATCCGGCTCCTGGCCGGGGACGCCCAGCTGGCCATGCGTGAGACCAGCTTGGGCCTGGTCCCCGACCTCGCTGGGACGGGTCCGCTGGTCGATGCCGTCGGCTACGCGCGCGCCCTGGAGATCTGCGCGACCGGTCGCTGGGTGGGCGCCGAGGAGGCGGTCGGCATCGGCCTCGCGACCTTGGCCGTGCCTGGCGACGAGCTCGACCAGGGCGCCCTGGACCTGGCCGCTCCTGTCCTGGCCTCACCGGTGGGGGCCGTGCGAGCGACCAAGGGGCTGCTGCAGGGTGCCCGGGAGCGCAGCCCCGAGGACCAGCTGGCCGCGGAGCGAGCCGCACAGGCCGGCCGGCTGCGCGCGCTCGCGGGCGGCCGGTGACCGCCGACGGGCTCAGCGGCCGTGCCGACCCGTGCTGAGTCGCCGCCAGCTGCTCGGGGGAGCGGCCGGGCTGCTGGC
>JBBRVU010000119.1:0-12770 GCA_038246575.1 Actinomycetes bacterium
CCTACTGCCCGATGCGGCGCTGGTCATCGACGGCGTCGCCGAGCGAACCCACCGGCCGGTCACCGAGATCGCTCCCGGCCAGGTGCTGTTGGAGGTCCTGTTCACCCCACCTCCCGGCCAACGGCTCGACGAGCGCGACGGGCCGGCCACCCGTCTCGTCGTCACCGCGACTCCGCCGGGTCTCCTGCGCGACGGCGAAGGCCGAGGCACCGAGCTGTCGCGGACCCTGGTGCTGGACGCCCACGTCGGTGACGGCGTGCTGCACGTCGCTGCGATGGCGGCGTCCTGCGACCACGACCCGGCGGTGGAGTTCCCTGCCTGTCACGTCCACCAGCAGGACTGGGGCGTCCCGGTCCGCCTCGTCGAGGGCGCCGCGGCAGCGCTCACCCTGCACCTCGCCGGGTAGCGAGCGCCGCTTGTCGGCGCCCGGTGCCACAGTGAAGGCATGTACGAGACACCCAACGAGCTGGCCTGGCTCGACGACCTGCTGACTCGTTCCCTGCGCGGCGCCAGCGAGCACCTGCGCTCGATCGTGACGGAGGACGATCGGACGCTCGATGCGGCGCAGACCGCGGCCGTGCTCACCGGCATGAGGACGCTCTCCCTGGCCACCGTGACCAAGTCCGGGGAGCCGCGAATCAGCGGTGAGGACGGGCACTTCCTGCACGCCCGGTGGGTCTTCACGACCTCCGGGGTCGCGGTCAAGGCCCGGCACCTGCGGGCCCGCCCGGCCGTGTCGGCAGCACACATCGTCGGCGACGACCTGGGCATCTTCTGCCACGGCCGGGCCGAGTTCCTGGCGCCGGAACACCCGGACTTCGCCGAGATCGAGGCGCACCTGGTCGCCCACTACGGCTCGTCGCCGAGCAGCTGGGCCGAGGACATCGCCTACCTGCGCCTCGAGCCGCACTGGATGGTGTCCTACGCGTTCGCCAAGGACCGGCTGCTGGCCGAGGCGTCAGCCAGCGCTGAGGGCTCCGCGGAAGCGTCCGACCCGGTGTCCCGGGGCTAGCGGTCGCGGATGGTCGGGTAGCGGCGGGTCTCGCCTTCGTAACCCGGCCGGTGCACGTCGTTCTCGTACCACTCGTCCGTACGGTCATCCCACGAATCCGTGCCGGCGTGGTCGTACGTCTCGTCGGTCCGGCTCGCCGGCGGGGCCACGTGCGACACCCGCGCTCGGGGGCTCCGGCGCGGCTTGGGCCGTCGGTTCATCACGACCTGCATCACCAGGATCAGAGCGCCGGACCAGACCAGGATGAGCCCGAGGTCGAGGACGTCGACGTACTCCTCGACCTCCGCGGGGGCCTGGACCGCGATGGCGAGGATCGCTCCGACGGCGATCAGGATGAGCGCCGTGCCGATGGAGGCGCGGCCCATCGGCGAGCTGGTTCGGGACGGCACGGCGTCACCTCCTCGGGAGATCCGGGTGATCTCCAGGTGTGTTTCTTGTCATGTTCAACCCTCGCACAGCGAGAAGCCGGCAGCCCCCTGGGGGACCACCGGCCTCTCGATGTCACGCGATCGTGCTGTTCGGTGTCTCGCCTAGATGCGGTCGTCGCGCACGCGACGTTCTTCGACGACCTCGCCACCGCGGTCGCGGCGCGGGCCCCAGATGAAGGCGGTCATGATCAGTCCGACCAGACCGACGATCATGAGGATGTAGCCGACGACGTTGATGTCCAGTCCGGACACGTTGAAGTTCACGGCGAACGCGAGGATCGCGCCGAGCGCGATCAGGAAAATGCTCACCCCGATGCCCATGGATGCCTCCCGGTGGGTCAACCTGCAGGTCGGCCCGAGGACCGATCCAGGCCGACGGGATTGTCGACCGCCCCCACGGTGTACCCGCCTATCGGCCCCGGCACACGGACCGACACCCGATCGGGTGCCCCAGACCTCGCAGAAGTCCGCATATGCATACATAACGCGCGCGATTTGGCCGTTGGTGTGGTGTGGCTCGGAGCCGTCCTGACGCTCAGAAGGCCTCTTCTGGGACCTCCATGAGGGCGTTGTCCACGCCTTCGGCGACCACCCGGGCCGCGGTGAGCAACGGCAACATCTGGCGGGCGAAGAATCGGGCCGCGGCGACCTTGCCCTGGTAGAACGCCCGGTCGCGACCCGACGCACCGGCGTCCAGTGCCGCCTGGGCGACCGCGGCCTGGCGTAGGAGCAGCCATCCGGTGATGAGGTCGCCGCAGGCCAGCAGCAGCCGGCTGGTGTTCTGACCGACCTTGTAGACGTTGGTGACCTCCTCCGCCGAGGACGTCAGCGCAGCAACCATCGTGCCGACGATGCCCTGCACGTCCTCGAGGGCCTTGGCCAGCAGGTCACGTTCGGCCTGCAGGGCGCCGTTGCCCTCGTCGCCCTTGGCGAACTCCTGGATGTCGGTCATCAGCTTCGTGAGCGCCTGGCCCTTGTCCCGCACGATCTTGCGGAAGAAGAAGTCCATCCCCTGGATCGCGGTGGTGCCCTCGTACAGCGTGTCGATCTTGGCGTCGCGGATGTACTGCTCGATCGGGTAGTCCTGCAGGTAGCCCGACCCGCCGAAGGTCTGCAGCGACTGTGAGCCGAGCAGCTCGTAGGACTTCTCCGAGCCGAAGCCCTTCACGATCGGGAGCAGCAGGTCGTTGAGCCGGACGGCGAGGTCGTGGGCCTCGCTCTCCTCACCGGCTGCCTCAGCCAGGGCCACGTCGTCCTGCACGGTCGCCGTGTAGAGCAGCAGGGCGCGCATGCCCTCGGCGTAGGCCTTCTGTGTCATCAGCGATCGCCGCACGTCGGGGTGGTGGGTGATCGGCACCCGGGGCGCCGTCTTGTCCGTCATCTGGGTGAGGTCCGGTCCCTGCAGCCGGGACTTGGCGTAGTCCAGTGCGTTGAGGTAGCCGGTCGAGAGGGTCGCGATCGCCTTTGTTCCCACCATCATTCGGGCGAACTCGATGACCTTGAACATCTGCGCGATGCCGTCGTGCACGTCACCTACCAGCCACCCGACCGCGGGCTCTCGCTCGCCGAAGGTCAGCTCGCAGGTGGTCGACGCCTTCAGGCCCATCTTGTGCTCGAGGTTGGTGGTGTAGACGCCGTTGCGCTCCCCGAGCTCGCCGGAGTCCCAGTCGAAGTGGAACTTCGGGACGATGAACAGGGACAGGCCCTTGGTGCCCGGACCGGCGCCCTCGGGGCGGGCGAGCACCAGGTGCACGATGTTGTCGGCCATGTCGTGCTCGGCCGAGGTGATGAAGCGCTTGACGCCCTCGATGTGCCACGTGCCATCGGCCTGCTCGACGGCGCGGGTGCGGCCGGCACCGACGTCGGAGCCGGCGTCCGGCTCGGTGAGCACCATCGACGCGCCCCAGCGCTGCTCCACGATCTGGTGCGCGACCTTGCGCTGCTCCTCGGTGCCCAGGCGATAGATCACGTGGCCGAAGCTCGGGCCGCAGGCGAACATGTGGACGGCCGGGTTGGCGCCGAGGACCAGCTCGGCGACCGCCCAGCGCAGGCTCGGCGGCGCAACGGTGCCGCCCAGCTCCTCGGGCAGGTCCAGCCGCCACCACTCGGCGTCCAGGTAGGCCTGATAGCTCTTCTTGAAGCTCTCGGGCATGGTCACCGAGTGCGTCGCCGGGTCGAAGACGGGCGGGTTGCGGTCGGAGTCGAGCAGCGACTCGGCCAGCTCGGTGGTGGCCAGGCGCTCGACCTCCTCCAGGATGCTGCGGGCCGTGTCCTCGTCGACCTCGCCGTACGGGCCGGAGCCGAGGACCTGCTGGCGGCCGAACACCTCGAACAGGTTGAACTCGATGTCTCGCAGGTTGCTCTTGTAGTGCCCCATCGGGTGGTCCTTCCGTGGCTGGCGGAGCGGCTGGCAGTTCATTACCCGTCAGTAACAACGATGATGCTACTCGTCAGTAACGTTTGGCAAGCGGGAACGGCGCGGCAGGCGTGTGACGCGGTCGCAGGCGACCCGGAACCGGCTGCGGGCCGCGACCGGACGCGATGTCCGGACGCGGCCCGCAGCGGGTCGGTTGGGTTCCGCTAGCAGCCGAGGGCGCCGCCCGCCCGACGGGACGGGCTGCGGCACGTGTCCGTGCCTGCGCCGCCCCTTATCGCGTCATTGCCCGGCCCGCCGGTCAGCTGGTCGTCGCCACCGTTGCCGATGACCAGGTCGTCGCCGTAGCCGCCGTAGAACCGGTCATTGCCCAGCGAGGTCCGCTTGTCGGAGACGTTGTCGTCGCCACGGTTGCCATAGGCGATGTCATTGCCGGTGTGACCTTCGATCCGGTCGTCGCCGGGGCCGCCGGCCATCGTGTCGTCGCCCTGCCGGGCCCGGATGAGGTCGGCCGCGGGACCACCGGTGATCGTGTCGTCGCCGAAGCTGCCCCAGAGGTCACCCGGACCCTTGCCGCCCCGCAGCACGTCGTTGCCAGCGCCGCCGTGCAGCCACTCGCGCTTGGTTGCCAGGGCGGGATCAGTGGAGACGTTGTCGCCACCCAGGATCGTGTCGTCCCCGGCCTCGCCCTTGAGGAAGTCCAGCCCGGGGCCGCCGTCGATGCGGTCGTCGCCAGCGCCGCCGTAGACGATGTCCTCGCCGGTGACGTCGTCGAAGCCCGCCGTCTTGGCCTGGGCCTGCCCCTGGGTGGCCTTGGCGTCGTTGCCGCCGGCGCAGATCGTGTCCTTGCCGTCGAGTCCGCGGATGATGTCGGCACCGCCGAGACCGACGATCACGTCATCTCCCGCAGTGCCGAGGAGCACGTCATCGCCCTCGGTCCCGATGATCGTGGGCGCGAGGCCGAAGCACGGCTCAGGCGGTGGCGGGGTCACGCTGGGGGTTCCGGTCGCCGTCCCGGTCGGTGAACCGCTGGGTGTCCCGGTCGCGGTCCCGGTCGCGGTTGATGTGCCGGTGCTCGACGCGGAGGTCGTCGCCGCGACGGCCGAGGTGTCGGCGCTGCCCGGTCCGGCGATCAGGGTGCTGCCGCCCACGACCGCGGCCGCCAGACCGGCAGCAGCGAGGGAGGAACGGATGGCTCGGTGCGTGGAGGTGCGAGAAGTCATAGGGAAAGTGTTCTCCGTGGGGCTGAAGTGACGTCGGACCTCCCCACCGGAGCAGTGCTGCGCCGGGAGGTCCACCCCTAGCGACATTTCTTTGCAAAACCGACATGCGGCAGGTCAGCCGGATCGTCATGGCGACGCCGGGCTGGGGCTCGGGGGCGGCGGGGCCAGCAGCGCCTGGTAGTCCAGGGCTCCTACGGGTTCCGAGGTCCGCGCCCCGCCGGGCAGCGGCGCCTCCAGCGGCTGCCCGTTCTGGAGCAGTGCAACGCGGCTCACACCCGGAACTGACGTCACACTGAGCACGATCTGACCCACGACGAGCGGGATCCGGTCTGCCGAGGGGATGCTCTCGGTGGGGGTGACCTGGATCATGGCTGTGCCCTCGGTCAGCGCGACGAGCTGGAGTCCGACGTCCGGACCGGCAGCGGAGCTCAGTCCGGCCGCTCGCTGCTGCTCGTTCGGCCCGGCGGCGATGGTGGCGAGCAGCGCCGCGATCACGTCGCCCGGTCCGCCGACGATGATCGGTTGGGGCTGGGCCACCAGCTGGTCGTCCTGGTTGAGGAAGTACGCCCGCGGAGCGTTGACCCGTGGCGGCCCGGTCGGTGCGGCCGGCCGTTGTTGGGCGGGAGCCGACTCCAGCAGGCGATAGGGCACCTCCTGCGCGTCCAGGGTGCGGGTGCCCGCGGCCGGGACGCCACACGCGGTCAGGCCCACCAGGCTCACGAGAGCAAATAGGCCCAGCAGGTACGCGCGGGGCCGTGCCCTACGCCTCATGAGCTCTGGCCCATCGGGCTGTCGGCGACCGATCGCGGGGCCGCACTCGTCCCGACGCGCGGGGTCGGGCTCAGCGGAAGGCGCATGGTGAACCGGGCGCCTGGCCGACCTGGCTCGGACCAGCAGCGGACGGTGCCGCCGTGGCCACGGATCGTCTCGGCCACCAGGCTCAGGCCCAGCCCGGTGCCAGGCAGAGATCCGCGCGATCCGCCACGGACGAAGCGGTGGAACACTCGCTCCCGGTCGGGTTCGTCCACACCAGCCCCCGCGTCCTCGACAGTGATGCACACCGAGTCGCCCTCTCGGGTCAGTGCGACGCCGGTCAGCCCGTTGCCGTGCCGATCGGCGTTCTCGAACAGGTTCACCAGGGCTCGGTGCAGCTGGGACTTGTCGGCCAGGACCACGGCCGACCGGGCCCCGGGATCTCCGCGCAGGAGGGAAAGCGGTCGGTCGCCGGCATCCAGGGCATGGTGCACGAGGTCGCCGACGGTCACCGGGTCCCGCACTGGTGCCGCTGCCGTGGACTCCAGGCGGCCCAGCTCCAGCAGGTCCTCGATCGCGCGCCGGAACCGATCCAGGTCCCGGGCGATGAGGTCGAGCGCCTGCTGCGATCGTGGCGGCAGGTCGTCGCGCCGGTGCTCGAGCACCGCGACACTGGTCACCACGGCCGTCAGCGGAGATCGCAGCTCGTGGCTGACGTCCGCCGCGAACCGCGCGTCGCGCTCGATGCGCTCCCGCACCGTGTCGACCATGCTGTTGAACGAGCCCACGATCGTTGCGAGGTCAGGGTCCTCCGTGAGCGGTAGCCGGGTGTCCAGCTCGCCACCGGCGATGCGAGCCGCGGCCGAGGCCACGTCGTCCAGCGGCGCGACGACCCGCCGCGCAGCCCACCGACCGACGAGGGCTCCCCCGGCCGCGGTGAGCACGGCGAACACCAGCAGCACGACGCCAAGGGTGCGCAGCGAGCTGTCCAGCTCAGGGGTGCCGGCTACCTCGTAGAACTCCGCGTCGACGCCCGGCAGCGGCACCCCGATGATGAGCCCCGGTGTGCCGGCCGAGCTCCCCCAGGTCACGGTGGCCTGCCCGTCGCGGACGGCCGTGACGACGCTCACCGGCACGGCGCTCTCCCCGACCTGCAGCGAGGACGAGAACCACCGGTCCCGCCGGTGGACCAGCACAGTGGCGTCGGCCGGTGGGCTGAGGGCGCCCAGCACGTCGCTGACCTTTGTCCGCGGCGTCAGCAGCCCGTCGCGGACGTACGAGGCATCGGCGAACGCCTGCCGGACGGCGCCGCGTTCCCGCTGGTCGATCAGGTAGTTGCGGGCCGTGACGTACGTGCCCACCGCCATCGTCGCGGCGAGGAGGGTGGCGCCGATCGCGAAGGCGAGCGTGACCGACGTGCGCAGGCCCAGCGGCGACCGCCACCACCTCACTGCTGGTCCAGCCGGTACCCGAGGCCGCGAACCGTCACGACGATGTGTGGGTCACCCGCGTCGCGCTCGATCTTGGTGCGTAGCCGACGGACGTGTACGTCCACGATGCGCTCGTCGCCGAAGTACCCCCGGTCCCAGACCGCGTCCAGCAGCGACTGACGGCTGCGCACCCGGCCGGCGGGAGACGCCAGCTCGCACAGGAGGCGGTACTCGGTCACGGTCAGGTGGACCGCCTCCGTGCCCCGCCGGGTGGTGCCGGCGCCCATGTTGAGGACGAGCGGGGGATCTGCGGCGTCGAGCACCAGCGCGTCGTCGGCGCTGGTCGTGTCGGTCGAGGTCTGCGATCGACCTCGGCGCCGCAAGGCGTGCAGCCGGGCCATGACCTCCTTGACCACGAAAGGCTTGGTGACGTAGTCGTCCGCCCCGGCCTCGAGCGCGGTCACGATGTCGGTGGTGTCGTCGCGCGCGCTGAGCACGATGATCGGCGCGTCGCTGACCGGCCGGACCCGGCGGATGAACGTGAACCCGTCCATCCCGCCGAGCATGAGGTCGACCAGCATGAGGTCGACGGGGTTCTCGGACACCAGGCGCAGGGCGTCCTCGGCCCGGGGCGCGTCCTGGACTCGGAAGCCCTCGTCCTCGAGCGCCAGCCGCAGAGCGGTACGGATCCCGTCGTCGTCTTCGAGCACCAGAACTGTCGGCATCGCGCTCATGCTGCCAGCGTCAGGGCACCCGGGCCAGCCGAAGGGTCACTCTGCGCGACCACCGGCCCGAAGCCGCCTGGCCGGAGCGCTCACTCGTCACAGAACCGCAACATGATCGTCCGACGGACTGCAACCTCTTGACGGCAGCCTGCTCTTCCAGCCGTCGCGACCACAGGAGGATCGAGATGACCAGCCCCGCGTTCACGGACGAGTTGAACCAGCAGCTGAGCATTGCCCTCTCAGAGCTCAACGAGGCGACGGCGGCTGCAGATGACGACGCCGCCGAGACCGCAGCCGCCCGAGTGGCCGACCTGGCCGAGCTGGCGCGCAGCCGCGGCGTGGACGTCCAGCAGGAAGGTGCGGGCTGGCCCGAGGCAGCCGCCTGCTGATCCTCCAGAACCTGGGCAACGGGGTTCGCGCCGGCTTCCGCGACGTGGGAGGGGAGTTGCGGGAACGGTCGCCCCGATGCCTGGCACGGGGGCCCTAGGGTCCAGACGTCGAGCACGCGGACACGGGGCCCTAGGGCGCGGGGGTCAGGCCGGCAGCCGCCGGGCCACGGCGACTGCGCCGCTCGTCGCGCCGGAGAGCACCGTCGCGACCAGTTGGGCGGGGTCGGTGTCGCGAGCGGTGTCCGGGCCGGCACTGAGCAGGGCGACGATCCCGTCCGGGTGGGCGTCGAGGACGGCGGCCGAGCACATGACCAGCAGGTCGCCGGGCGCGAGCACGCACTCCCCGCGGACACCGGCGTCCGCCGGGAACAGCCAAGGTCCCTCCGCCGCGACGATCAGGGCCGGCGGGGCGCAGCGCGTCACAAGGTGCACGGAGCCGTCGGCCCGCAGGTCGGCAGCCAGCATGCTGCGCAGCTGCCGGGGCACTGCGGACGGGCCGGAGCCCGGATGCCGGTCGCCCACCCGGATGTGCAGCCCCAGGTTGTCATCGGTCACCCGCGTCAGGCCAGGCTGACTGCCGGCGACCTGGACTTCCCAGTGTCGTTCAGAGCTCAGCAGCCACGGGTCGCGCAGGGCGACGGCGGTCACGGATGCCGCCATGGTGACGGGAGCGTGCTCGTGGTGTCGACCTCGAACAACCTTCCCAGCTCGCTGCGGGCGACCAGGGCGGCGCAGCGCCTGTTCGGCGCGTGCAGCACCACGCGTCCGCCGCGTGCGGTCGCCTCCCGCCGGGCATACAGCAGCGCGGCGACGGTGTCCGAGGAGAAGCGCTGCAGTCGGGAGACGTCGACCAGCAGCGTGTTGATCCCGTCCAGGAAGACGGTGCGCAGGCTCGAGGGCAGGTCAGCCGGAGTGACCTTGCCGTCGTCGTCGAGGGTGATCACGGCGTAGCTCGGATGCCGCGTCGTGACCGTCATCTGAGTCATCGCTCGACCACCCCCAGTGCTGGCGTGACCGTCCCGATGACGTCACGACGATCGAGGATGGTCGGCGGATGTTGCGTCCGAGGGATCGGCGACTTTGCAGTTGTGTGAACATGCGGAACCGCTCTGTCGCGGCGGCTCCGGGTCAGCCGTGCTCGGCTGCCCCGTGCGCGAGCTCCTCGGCGGCCACCTGGGCCCGTACCTCGTCCATGTCGAGCCCGCGGACGGCCGTGATCAGCTGGTCGAGGGCCGCCGCCGGCAGCGCGCCGGGCTGGGCGAAGACCAGGATGCCCTCGCGGAACGCCATCAGGGTGGGGATCGACGTGATGGACGCCTGCTGGGCCAGCGACTGCTCCGCCTCCGTGTCGACCTTGGCGAAGGTGATGTCCGCGTTCTGCTCGGACGCCTGCTCGAAGACCGGTCCGAAGGCGCGGCACGGGCCGCACCAGGCGGCCCAGAAGTCCACGAGCAGGAGGTCGCTGTCCTCGACAAGCTGGTCGAAGCCGTCGGCAGTCGCGGTGATGGTTGCCATGTCTTCGAGAACACCCGGACGGGCCGGATTCCTTCCGGCCGTCGCCGGCGGGCACCCGGACGGGGCAGGATGCCCTGGTGCCGGGTCGTCGGAGTGCCGGGCTGCTCGTGCACCGTGGTCAGCCGCCGAGCGGTCTCGAGGTCCTGATCGGGCACATGGGCGGTCCCTTCTGGGCCAGCCGCCAGGAGGGTGCGTGGTCGGTGCCCAAGGGGGAGTACGGGCCGGACGAAGACCCGCTCGCGGCCGCGCGGCGGGAGTTCGCCGAAGAGGTCGGGCTGCCAGTCCCGTCCGGCGATCCGCTGGACCTCGGCACAGTGCGCCAGTCCGCTGCCAAGGAGGTGTCGATCTGGGCGGTCGCGGCCGACTCGATCGATCTCGACCCGGCGCGGGCCATGAGCAACACCTTTGAGATGGAGTGGCCGCGGGGCTCCGGGCGCATCCAGGAGTTCCCCGAGCTGGACCGGGTGGCCTGGGTCTCGCTCGATGATGCCCGCCGCTTGCTGGTGCGTGCCCAGACGACGTTCCTCGACCGGCTCGTCGACGCCCTGACGTCGGAGATCGCACGTGGCTGACAGGGGCGCCGAGGGCGAGCGGTTCGCCGGAGTCGACTGGTACGGCGAGGACCTGGGCGCCAGCGTCTTCGTCGAGTGTGTCTTCATCGACGCCGACCTCACGGAGGTGGCCACTCGCGGCGCGCGGTTCGAGAACTGCGAGTTCCGAGGCGGAGCACTCAATGCCTCGATCCATGACGAGACGTCGTTCACCGGCTGCAAGTTCACCCGCACGTCCTTCTTCGCCGCGAGTCTGCGCGGCTGCAAGCTGGTCGGGTCAACCTTCTCGGGGGCGAAGCTGCGACCGATGACCGTCGAGGGCGGGAACTGGTCGTACGTCTCGCTGCGCGGTGCCGATCTGTCCGGGGTGGACCTGTCGGGCCTTCGCCTCGTCGAGGCCGACCTCACCGAGGCGAACCTGCGCGAGTCGGTGCTGCGCGACGTCGACCTGTCCCGGGCGACGCTGCGCGATACCCGGCTCGACGGGGCCGATCTGGTCGGCGCCGACCTCAGCGAGGTCGGCCTCGTCGGGCTGGACTGGACCGGAGTGCGGATCGACGTCGGGCAGGCGATGCTCATCGCGACGGCCCACGGCGCCGTCATCGCCGGCTGAAACCCCACCCGGACCTCGGCCTCGGGTGATGAGCGACACAGGTCATCTGGCCGGCTGCAGGCGCGGGCGCTGGTAGAGTTGATCTCGTCTACCGGTGATTCAGGGCCGAATCCGGCTCATCCAGGTCGCCACTCCCGCGAGCGAGTTGCTCGTGCGGTCGTTCTACGAGATGTGCTCCCCCCGGCGCGTGCGCTGAAGGTGCAGCCCTCCGGCGCGGCCACAACACCGCAACGGAGTTCTCCCCGCATGTCTTCTCACGCCCCACGTCGTCCCCGCGCCGCAAACCCGCGCGGTGGATCCTCGTCTTCCTCCCGCAGTGGCGGATCGTCCGCACAGCGCTCGCGTGGCCGTTCGTCGGGCTCGTCGTCCGGCTCGTCCGGTGGTGCCGCGACCCGCGCGGCCGACCGCGAGCTGGAGGCCTGGTTCGAGCAGGCCGCAGCCGCCAGCCCGGCGCCTACCGAGACATCCTTCGCCAAGCTCGGGCTCCAGCAGGAGCTGGTCACGGCGCTGGAGCGTCGCGACATCCGCACGGCGTTCCCTATCCAGGCCGCCACCCTCGGTGATGCGCTGACCGGGCGTGACGTTCTCGGTCGTGCGCAGACCGGCTCGGGCAAGACGCTGGCCTTCGGCCTGCCGATGCTCACCCGGCTGTCCGGTCGACGGTCAGCCGCGCGCCACCCGCGCGGTCTGGTCCTCGTGCCCACCCGCGAGCTCGCGGTCCAGGTTCGCGACGCCCTCGAGCCGTTGGGTCACGCCATCGGCGTCAAGACCGTTGCCGTCTACGGCGGCGCGCCGCTGGGCCGCCAGGTCGCCACGCTCGAGCGCGGGGTCGACCTCGTGGTCGCCACTCCAGGCCGGCTGCTCGACCTGATCAACCGCAACGCCTGCTCGCTCGCGTCGATCGAGGTGTGCGTCCTCGACGAGGCCGACCACATGGCCGACATGGGCTTCCTCCCCGATGTCACCACGCTGCTCGAGATGACACCGGGTGACTCGCAGCGCCTGCTGTTCTCCGCGACGTTGGACGGCGCGGTCGGCAAGCTGGTGCGCAAGTACCTCACCGACCCGATCGCCCGGGCGGTCGATCCGGCCGAGTCCCACGTCACGACGATGGAGCACCGCGCCCTGGTCGTCCGGCACGAGCACAAGGTCGACGTGCTTGCCGAGATCGCCGCTCGCCCGGCGCGCACCCTGCTGTTCGTGCGCACCAAGCACGGCGCCGACCGACTGGTGAAGCAGCTCGGCCGCCTCGGCGTCGAGGCCCAGGCGATCCACGGGAACCGCACCCAGGGTCAGCGCCAGCGGGCGCTGGACAACTTCGCCGGTGGCCGCTCGCGCGTGCTGGTGGCGACCGATGTCGCCGCTCGCGGGATCCACATCTCCGACGTCGACCTGGTCGTGCACGCCGACCCGCCCAACGACCACAAGGACTACCTGCACCGGTCCGGGCGCACGGCGCGCGCCGGCGCCTCCGGGGTCGTGCTGTCGATGCTCGCGCCCGAGCAGGTCAAGACCTCGCGGCAGCTGTTCTCGCGGGCGGGAGTCGAGGTCGACATGGTCTCGGCCAGCCCCGGTGACGAGCCGGTGCGTGCGCTGGCCGAGTCCGGCGAGCCCGTGGTCGTCGTCCCCGAGCCCGCTGGCTCGCGCCCGTCCTTCGACCGGCCGCGCCGGTCGTCCGGTGGCGGGGCACCGCACCGGAGCCGTCGCGCCCCCCGGGCCCGGCAGCAGGGCCGCCGCGCCAGCTGAGCACGTCCGGC
>JBBRVU010000120.1:0-12686 GCA_038246575.1 Actinomycetes bacterium
AAGTGGCGAAGGCAAAGTTCGAGCGGACCAAGCCGCACGTCAACATCGGCACCATCGGTCACATCGACCACGGTAAGACGACGCTGACGGCTGCGATCTCCAAGGTCCTGCACGACAAGTACCCGGACCTGAACCCCGTGTTCGCGTTCGACGACATCGACAAGGCGCCCGAGGAGAAGCAGCGCGGTATCACCATCTCCATCGCGCACATCGAGTACCAGACCGAGGGTCGTCACTACGCACACGTCGACTGCCCCGGTCACGCGGACTACGTGAAGAACATGATCACGGGTGCGGCCCAGATGGACGGCGCGATCCTGGTCGTCGCCGCCACCGACGGCCCGATGCCGCAGACGAAGGAGCACGTCCTCCTGGCCCGCCAGGTCGGCGTCCCCTACATCGTCGTGGCGCTGAACAAGGCCGACATGGTTGACGACGAGGAGATCCTCGAGCTCGTCGAGCTGGAGGTCCGTGAGCTGCTCTCGGAGTACGAGTTCCCCGGCGACGACCTCCCGGTCGTGCGCGTCTCGGCGCTGAAGGCCCTCGAGGGCGACGCCGAGTGGGGCAGCAAGCTGATGGAGCTGATGGACGCGGTCGACACCGCGATCCCGCAGCCCGAGCGTGAGGTCGACAAGCCGTTCCTCATGCCCGTCGAGGACGTCTTCACGATCACCGGCCGCGGAACCGTCGTGACCGGCCGGATCGAGCGCGGCATCGTCAAGGTCAACGAGACCGTCGACCTGGTCGGCATCCGGGAGGACAAGCAGACGACCACGGTGACCGGCGTCGAGATGTTCCGCAAGCTCCTCGACGAGGGTCGCGCGGGCGAGAACGTCGGTCTGCTTCTTCGTGGCACCAAGCGCGAGGACGTCGAGCGCGGCATGGTCGTGATCAAGCCGGGCACGACGACGCCGCACACCCAGTTCGAAGCCAACGTCTACATCCTGTCCAAGGACGAGGGTGGCCGGCACACGCCGTTCTTCAACAACTACCGGCCGCAGTTCTACTTCCGCACCACCGATGTGACCGGAGTGGTGACCCTCCCCGAGGGCACCGAGATGGTCATGCCGGGCGACAACACCGAGATGAAGGTCGACCTCATCCAGCCGATCGCCATGGAGGAGGGCCTGCGCTTCGCCATCCGCGAGGGCGGCCGCACCGTGGGCGCCGGCCGGGTGACCAAGATCGTCCTGTAGCACCACCAGCACCGACCCCGGCGCGGGGTGCTCGCCACGCGAGCGCCCCGCGCGGGGTGCATCAGACGGATTCGCCTCAGCCGCGCTCCTGCGGCATACTGGGGCGAGTTGCTCGGCGGGATGGCCGAGCGGGCGGGAACCCGGAAGGGGGCCCGCGCCACGTGGCCGTCCCCGCCGTGTGCCCGGGATGCACAGCCGACAGGCAGTGCACCGCCTGGGCCGCCCACCAAGCCCCCGTTCCACAAGCGCGTCTCGTCCGGTAGCGATCCGGGCCCGACACGCCCGACCTCGGGGGTCGGAGATCAAGGGGCCGCGACCGGTCCGGTTCGACACCGTCGAGCTGGGTGGCGCGACCTGCCGCAGCGGTACGACTGAGAAGGAACGAAGCGACGCCATGGCGGGACAGAAGATCCGCATCAGGCTCAAGGCCTACGACCACGAGGTCATCGACTCATCGGCACGCAAGATCGTCGACACGGTGACGCGTACTGGTGCGAAGGTTGCTGGGCCGGTGCCGCTGCCGACCGAGAAGAACGTGTACTGCGTCATCCGTTCGCCGCACAAGTACAAGGACTCGCGCGAGCACTTCGAGATGCGTACGCACAAAAGGCTGATCGACATCATCGACCCCACGCCCAAGACAGTCGACTCGCTGATGCGGCTCGACCTGCCGGCCGGGGTCGACATCGAGATCAAGCTCTGATCCGGCCTGTCGACGATCGAGGGACGCGCTAGTCATGAGTAAGCAGATGAAGGGGTTGCTGGGCGAGAAGCTCGGCATGACCCAGGTCTTCGACGCGAACAACCGGATCGTTCCGGTCACCGTGGTCAAGGCCGGGCCTTGCGTTGTCACGCAGGTCCGTTCGGCCTCGGTCGACGGCTACTCCGCCGTGCAGATCGCCTTCGGTGTCGTCGACCCGCGCCGGGTGAACAAGCCGGCGAGCGGGCACTTCGCCAAGGCGGGTGTCACGCCGCGCCGCTACACCGTCGAGCTGCGCACGGACGACGCCAGCGAGTACACGCTCGGGCAGGAGATCACCGCCGACCTCTTCGATGCCGGTCAGACCGTGGACGTCACGGCCACCAGCAAGGGCAAGGGCACCGCGGGTGTCATGAAGCGCCACGGCTTCCACGGGGTCAGCGCCTCGCACGGCTCGCACCGCAACCACCGCAAGCCCGGCTCGATCGGTGGCGCCTCGACGCCAGGCCGAGTCTTCAAGGGCATGCGGATGGCGGGTCGCATGGGCAACGTGCGCACCACCACTCAGGGCCTCACGGTCCACGCCGTCGACGCCGACCAGGGGCTGCTGCTCATCAAGGGTGCCATCCCCGGCCCCAAGGGCGCCCTCGTCCTGGTCCGGACGGCCGCCAAGTCCCCCTACCCGGTGAAGGGAGCCGACCAGTGACCACGACGACCGGGACCGAGTCGAGCACCGAGACCACGAACCTCGAGCTCGAGGTCCGCGACCTCGAGGGCGCGTCCGCAGGCACCTTCACGCTGCCGGCCGACGTCTTCGACGTACAGGTCAACATCCCGCTCATCCACCAGGTGGTCGTGGCCCAGCTCGCGGCCGCCCGGCAGGGAACGCACTCCACCAAGTCGCGCGGCGAGGTCCGAGGCGGCGGCCGCAAGCCGCACCGCCAGAAGGGCACCGGCCGGGCCCGCCAGGGCTCGACCCGGGCACCGCAGTTCGCCGGCGGTGGCGTCGTCCACGGACCCACCCCGCGGTCTTACGCCCAGCGGACCCCGAAGAAGATGAAGGCCGCCGCTCTGCGCGGGGCCCTCTCGGACCGGGCTCGCAACGGGCGCATCCACATCGTGACCAGCCTGGTCGACGGTGACGCACCCTCGACCCGCGCCGCCCTGGCTGCGCTGACCGCCATCTCCGAGCGCAAGCACGTGCTCGTCGTGGTGCAGCGCAGCGACGAGCTGGCGTGGAAGAGCCTGCGCAACGCCGACCACGTGCACCTGCTCAACGCGGACCAGCTCAACACCTACGACGTGCTGGTCTCCGACGACGTCGTGTTCACCCGCGGTGCACTCGAGGAGTTCCTGGCCGGACCGACCAAGGGCCGCTCCCGGTCCGCGGTGGCGACCGGGACCGAGACCGCCGCCGACTCCCATGCCGATACCGACGCCGAGAAGGGAGTGAGCGCCTGATGTCCTCGATCCACAAGGACTATCGCGACGTCCTGCTCGCTCCGGTCGTGTCGGAGAAGAGCTACGGGCTGCTCGACGAGAACAAGTACACGTTCCTGGTCCACCCGGACGCCAACAAGACTGAGATCAAGATCGCGGTCGAGAAGATCTTCGGCGTCAAGGTGACCAGCGTGAACACGCTCAACCGCGACGGCAAGCGCAAGCGGACCCGCTCCGGCTGGGGCCGCCGCAACGCCACCAAGCGCGCGATCGTGTCGGTCGTCGAAGGTGACCGCATTGACATCTTTGGAGGGCCGGTCAGCTAATGGGCATCCGCAAGTACAAGCCGACGACCCCGTCCCGACGTGGGTCCAGCGTCGCCGACTTCGTCGAGGTCACTCGCTCGCAGCCGGAGAAGTCCCTGGTGCGCCCCCTGCACAGCAAGGGCGGTCGTAACAACGCGGGGCGTATCACGACCCGTCACCAGGGCGGCGGCCACAAGCGCGCCTACCGCGTCATCGACTTCCGCCGTCACGACAAGGACGGCGTCCCGGCCAAGGTCGCTCACATCGAGTACGACCCCAACCGCACCGCACGGATCGCACTGCTGCACTACCTCGACGGCGAGAAGCGTTACATCATCGCGCCGGAGAAGCTCAAGCAGGGCGACATGGTCGAGAACGGCCCGTCGGCCGACATCAAGCCGGGGAACAACCTGCCGCTGCGCAACATCCCGGTCGGCACCGTGGTCCACGCGGTGGAGCTGCGACCGGGTGGGGGAGCAAAGATCGCCCGCTCGGCAGGTTCGAGCGTGCAGCTCGTCGCCAAGGACGGCGGGTTCGGCCAGCTCCGGATGCCGTCCGGCGAGATCCGAAACGTTGACCTGCGCTGTCGCGGCACGGTCGGCGAGGTCGGGAACGCCGAGCAGTCGAACATCAACTGGGGAAAGGCCGGCCGCATGCGCTGGAAGGGCAAGCGCCCGACCGTGCGTGGCGTGGCGATGAACCCGGTGGACCACCCGCACGGCGGTGGAGAGGGCAAGACCTCGGGCGGACGACACCCGGTGAACCCCAACGGCAAGCCCGAGGGGCGCACCCGCAGGCCGAACAAGGCCAGCGACGCGATGATCGTCCGCCGCCGCAAGACCGGCAAGAAGCGCTGATCGGGAGCCAGGGAGTAACTGAAACCATGCCGCGTTCGCTGAAGAAGGGTCCCTTCGTGGACGGCCACCTCGTGAAGAAGGTGGACGTCCAGAACGAGAAGGGCACGAAGAACGTCATCAAGACGTGGTCCCGGCGATCCATGATCGTGCCGTCCATGCTGGGTCACACCATCGCCGTCCACGACGGGCGCAAGCACGTCCCGGTGTTCATCACCGAGGCGATGGTCGGTCACAAGCTGGGCGAGTTCGCCCCGACGCGCACCTTCCGTGGGCACGTACGTGACGATCGGAGGTCCCGTCGTGTCTGACCAGACAGCCACCGTCGTGGCAGCTGACACGGCGGCCCGTGCGCAGGCCAAGCACGTGCGGGTGACCCCCATGAAGGCACGTCGCGTCGTCGACCTCGTGCGCGGCATGCCCGCAGAGCAGGCCCTGGCCGTCCTGCGGTTCGCGCCGCAGTCCGCCAGCGAGCCGGTCTACAAGGTCGTTGCCAGCGCCGTGGCCAACGCCCGTGTCGCCGCCGAGCGCGCCAGCCGACGCTTCGACGCCGACGAGCTCGTGATCCGCGAGGCGTACGTCGACGAGGGCCCGACCCTCAAGAGGTTCCGGCCGCGCGCGCAGGGTCGCGCCTTCCGGGTGCGCAAGCGCACCAGCCACATCACCGTGATCGTGGCTCCCCGGCCCGAGGCTGTTGCACCGGCGGACGCCGGCGCGACGTCCAAGCGGTCGAACACGAAGAGGAGGACCCGATAGTGGGCCAGAAAGTCAACCCGCACGGGTTCCGCCTGGGCATCTCGACCGACCACAAGAGCCGTTGGTTCGCAGACAGCACCAAGCCCGGTCAGCGCTACAGCGACTACGTCAAGGAGGACGTCGCGATCCGGCGCCTCATGGGCAAGGGCATGGAGCGCGCCGGCATCTCGCGCGTGGAGATCGAGCGCACTCGTGACCGGGTTCGCGTCGACATCCACACGGCACGTCCGGGCATCGTCATCGGGCGCCGTGGCGCCGAGGCCGACCGCATCCGTGGCGACCTCGAGGTCCTCACCGGCAAGCAGGTGCAGCTGAACATCCTCGAGGTGAAGAACCCCGAGGTCGACGCGCAGCTGGTCGCTCAGGGTGTCGCCGAACAGCTGTCCAGTCGCGTGTCCTTCCGCCGCGCCATGCGCAAGTCGATGCAGAGCACGATGAAGGCCGGCGCCAAGGGCATCCGGGTGCAGTGCTCGGGTCGCCTCGGTGGCGCCGAGATGTCGCGCTCGGAGTTCTACCGCGAGGGTCGAGTGCCGCTGCACACGCTGCGGGCGAACATCGACTACGGCTTCTACGAGGCCAAGACGACCTTCGGCCGCATCGGCGTGAAGGTCTGGATCTACAAGGGCGACGCGGGCGGCAGCAAGGCCGAGCGTGACGCTGCTCAGGCCGCCGCCCGGATGGCCCAGCGCCAGCGGCCGACCCGCGCGCCGCGCCCGCGTCAGGACGCTCCGGCGACCGGCGGACCCGAGACCGCGGCCACCGAGGCTCCGGCCACCGCGGCCACCGAGACCGCGGTCACCGAGGCTCCGGCCACCGAGGCTCCGGCCGCGGCGGCTCCGGCAGCGGCGGCTCCGGCAGCGGACACGACCGAGGCGACGACCAGCCCCACGACCAGCGGAACGGAGGCCTGACCATGCTGATCCCACGCAGGGTCAAGCACCGCAAGCAGCACCACCCCGGTCGCTCAGGGGCCGCCAAGGGCGGCACCAAGATCGCCTTCGGTGAGTACGGCATCCAGGCCATCGAGCCGGCGTACGTCACCAACCGGCAGATCGAGTCCGCCCGAATCGCGATGACCCGCCACATCAAGCGAGGCGGCAAGGTCTGGATCAACATCTACCCGGACCGGCCGCTGACCAAGAAGCCGGCCGAGACCCGCATGGGCTCGGGCAAGGGCTCACCCGAGTGGTGGGTGGCCAACGTCAAGCCCGGCCGGGTCATGTTCGAGCTCTCGGGCGTGCCGGAGCCCATCGCCAAAGAGGCGATGCGCCGGGCGATGCACAAGCTCCCCATGAAGTGCAAGTTCGTCCGCCGCGAGGAGGCCTCATGAGCAGCGTCGCGAACAAGCTGGCGACGCCGATGCGTTCGCTGGAGGACGACGAGCTCGCCACCAAGCTGCGCGAGGCCAAGGAGGAGCTGTTCAACCTCCGGTTCCAGGCAGCCACCGGCCAGCTGGAGAGCCACGGACGGCTCAATGCCGTCCGCAAGGACATCGCCCGGATCTACACGATCATGCGAGAGCGCGAGCTCGGCATCAGCGGCGTCGAGGCGGATGGCGCATGAGCGAGAAGGCAGAGATGAGCACAGACACAACGACAGCGGGCACCACGAGCTCTCGTGGCTTCCGCAAGACCCGTGAGGGTCTCGTCGTCAGCGACAAGATGGACAAGACCGTCGTCGTCGCTGTCGAGGACCGCGTGAAGCACGGGCTCTACGGCAAGGTCATCCGCCGCACCAACAAGCTCAAGGCGCATGACGAGGCGAACGCCTGCGGCGTCGGCGACCGGGTCATGCTCATGGAGACCCGGCCCATGTCGGCCACCAAGCGCTGGCGCGTGGTGCAGATTCTGGAGAAGGCACAGTGATCCAGCAGGAGTCCAGGCTGCGCGTCGCCGACAACACCGGCGCCAAGGAGCTGCTGTGCATTCGCGTGCTCGGCGGCTCGGGTCGGCGCTATGCCGGCATCGGCGACATCATCGTGGCAACCGTCAAGGACGCCATCCCGGGCAGCAACGTCAAGAAGGGCGAGGTCGTCCGGGCCGTCATCGTGCGCACCATCAAGGAGCGCCGGCGGGCCGACGGCTCATACATCCGCTTCGACGAGAACGCGGCCGTCCTCATCCGTGACGGCGGCGACCCGCGAGGGACGCGCATCTTCGGCCCCGTCGGTCGCGAGCTGCGCGACAAGCGCTTCATGCGCATCATCTCGCTCGCTCCGGAGGTGCTCTGACCATGGGAATGAAGATCAAGAAGGGCGACCGCGTCATCGTGGTCTCCGGCAAGGACAAGGGCGTGTCGGGCAAGGTCATCGAGGCCTACCCCGTGACGCGGCGGCTGCTGGTCGAGGGCGTCAACCGGATCAAGAAGCACACGAAGGTCGGCCAGTCGACCCGTGGTGCCAAGACCGGCGGCATCGTCACCCAGGAAGCATCCATCCACGCCAGCAACGTGATGCTCCTCGTCGAGGTCGACGGCAAGAAGGTCGGCAGCCGCGTGGGCTACCGCACCGAGAAGGTCGAGCGTGACGGCCGCGAGCGGACCGTACGGGTCCGCTACGCCAAGCGGACCGGGGAGGACATCTGATGACGACGACGACCGACGAGACGACCGCACCGGCTGCCCGGCCGGTGCCGCGGCTGAAGGAGCGCTACCGCGCCGAGATCATCGACAAGCTGCGCGAGGACTTCGCCTACGCCAACGTCATGCAGGTGCCCCGGCTGACGAAGGTCGTGGTCAACATGGGCGTCGGCGAGGCCGCACGGGACTCCAAGCTCATCGACGGTGCGATCCGCGACCTGGCCACCGTCACCGGCCAGAAGCCGCAGGTCACCCGGGCCCGCAAGTCCATCGCTCAGTTCAAGCTGCGTGAGGGCATGCCGATCGGTGTGCACGTGACCATGCGCGGCGACCGGATGTGGGAGTTCCTCGACCGGCTGCTGTCGCTGGCGCTGCCACGCATCCGCGACTTCCGCGGCCTGTCGCCGAAGCAGTTTGACGGCACCGGCAACTACACGTTCGGTCTCAACGAGCAGTCGATGTTCCACGAGATCGACCAAGACAAGATCGACCGGGTGCGCGGGATGGACATCACCGTCGTCACCACCGCGACCAACGACGACGAGGGTCGCGCGCTGCTGCGGCACCTCGGGTTCCCCTTCAAGGAGGCCTGACGTGGCCAAGACAGCGCTAGTCAACAAGGCGGCCGGCAAGCCGAAGTTCAAGGTGCGTGGCTACACACGCTGCCAGCGGTGCGGTCGGCCGCACTCGGTCTACCGCAAGTTCGGCCTGTGCCGGATCTGCTTCCGGGAGATGGCCCACCGGGGCGAGCTGCCCGGCATCACCAAGAGCAGCTGGTAGTCGCGTCCACATCCCACGCACGTCCCACTCCACCTCGAAACGCCGAAGGTCCTCCAGGGAGCGAGAGCGAACTGATGCGAAACCCCGGCGAGAAAGCGGCCACTAAGCCATGACGATGACCGACCCGATCGCAGACATGCTGACTCGTCTGCGCAATGCCAACATGGCGTACCACGACAACGTCGTGATGCCCCACTCCAAGCTCAAGACGCACGTCGCCGAGATCCTCCAGCAGGAGGGCTACATCGCCGGCTGGCGTGTCGACGAGCCGGGCGAGGGCGAGGTGGGCAAGCGTCTCGTGGTCGAGCTGAAGTTCGGCCCCAACCGCGAGCGCTCCATCGCGGGCATCAAGCGCATCTCCAAGCCCGGTCTGCGGGTCTATGCCAAGTCCACCAACATGCCTCGTGTCCTGGGAGGGCTGGGCGTCGCGATCATCTCGACGTCATCCGGGCTCCTCACGGACCGCCAGGCGGGCAAGAAGGGCGTGGGTGGGGAAGTCCTCGCCTACGTCTGGTAAGGGAGGCATCACATGTCGCGTATCGGACGTCTTCCCATCCCTGTCCCGTCGGGCGTCGACGTGAAGCTCGACGGTCGCTTCGTCACGGTGGCGGGCCCCAAGGGCACGCTGACCCACACGGTCGCCGAACCGATCGAGATCACCCGGGCCGAGGACGGCACGCTGGCGGTGTCCCGGCCGAACGACGAGCGGGACAACCGCGCGCTGCACGGCCTGTCGCGCACGCTGGTGGCCAACATGGTCCTCGGTGTGACCGACGGCTACACCAAGGTGCTCGAGATCGTCGGGACCGGCTACCGGGTCGCCGCCAAGGGCAGTGACCTGGAGTTCGCGCTCGGCTTCTCACACCCGGTGCTCGTGCGTGCCCCCGAGGGCATCACCTTCGTCGTCGAGAGCCCTACGCGTTTCTCGGTGACGGGCATCGACAAGCAGCTGGTCGGCGAGGTCTCCGCCAAGATTAGAAAGCTGCGCAAGCCCGACCCGTACAAGGGCAAGGGTGTGCGGTACCAAGGCGAGCAGATCCGCCGCAAGGCCGGAAAGGCTGGTAAATAGGCATGGCACTGGCAACGAAGATCCGCCGTGGCGACAAGAAGGTCGCCCGGACGCGCCGTCACCTGCGGGTGCGGAAGAAGGTCAGCGGCACGACCGAGCGCCCGCGCCTGGTCGTGTCCCGCTCCACGCGGCACGTGGTCGTCCAGGTCGTCGACGACCTGCTCGGTCGCACGGTCGCCTCGGCCTCGACGATGGAGGCCGACCTGCGCGGACTCGACGGCGACAAGACGGCCAAGGCCCGCAAGGTCGGCGAGCTCGTCGCCCAGCGGGCCAAGGAAGCCGGCGTCGAGTCGGTGGTCTTCGACCGTGGCGGCAACCGCTACCACGGCCGGGTCGCCGCCATCGCCGACGGTGCCCGAGAGGCTGGTCTGGTCCTGTGACGTCTGCAGCCCGGACAGCAACGAAGCGTTTTCGCAACGAGATGAGGAACGTCTGATGCCAGGACCCCAGCGCCGAGGTGGCGCTCCCGGCGGCAGCGACGGCAACCGTCGCGGTGGCGGCGACGGCGGCCGCCGTGGTGGAGGCTCAGAGAAGACTGCCTTCGTCGAGCGCGTCGTGGCCATCAACCGCGTGGCCAAGGTCGTCAAGGGTGGCCGTCGCTTCAGCTTCACCGCCCTCGTCGTCGTCGGTGACGGCGACGGCACGGTCGGTGTCGGCTACGGCAAGGCCAAGGAGGTGCCGGCCGCCATCGCCAAGGGTGTCGAGGAGGCCAAGAAGCACTTCTTCAAGGTCCCCCGCATCCAGGGCACCATCCCGCACCCCATCCAGGGGGAGAAGGCGGCCGGCGTCGTGCTGCTCAAGCCCGCATCACCCGGAACCGGCGTGATCGCCGGTGGTCCGGTGCGTGCCGTGCTCGAGTGCGCGGGCGTCCACGACGTGCTCTCGAAGTCGCTCGGCTCCTCCAACCCGATCAACATCGTGCACGCCACCGTTGCGGCGCTGCGCGGACTCGAGCCCCCGGAGGCTGTGGCGGCCCGTCGTGGCCTGCCGCTCGAGGACGTCGCGCCGGCATCGCTGCTGCGGGCCAGGGCAGGGGTGAACACCTGATGGGCAAGCGCCTGAAGGTCCGCCAGATCCGCTCGAAGATCGGCGGCAAGCAGAACCAGCGGGACACGCTGCGCAGCCTGGGACTCAAGCGCCTCGGCGACGTCGTCGTCAAGGAGGACCGCCCCGAGATCCGCGGGATGGTCAACACCGTGTCCCACCTCGTCACCGTCGAGGAGGTCGACTGACATGACGCTCAAGGTCCATCACCTACGCCCCGCGCCGGGCGCCAAGACCGCGAAGACCCGAGTGGGTCGCGGCCAGGGCTCCAAGGGCAAGACCGCGGGTCGCGGCACCAAGGGAACCAAGGCTCGCTACCAGGTCCCCGCCCGCTTCGAGGGCGGTCAGATGCCGCTGCACATGCGGCTGCCGAAGCTGCGCGGGTTCACCAACCCGTTCCGCACCGAGTACCAGGTGGTCAACCTGGACAAGCTCACGGCGCTCTACCCCGACGGTGGCGACGTCACCGTCGAGGACCTGGTCGCCAAGGGTGCCGTTCGCAAGAACTGTCCCGTCAAGATTCTCGGGACGGGTGAGGCCGGCGTGAAGCTGCAGGTCAGCGCGCACCGGTTCTCGGCGTCCGCCAAGGACAAGATCGCGGCGGCGGGCGGCTCGACCACCCAGCTCTAGCCCCAGGCGTCGCACCGGACCCGGGCCCCTCACGGGACCGGGTCCGGGCTCGTTTCGGGCTCGTCGCGGCCTTGTCCGGTCCCGTGACCAGCTTGGAACCTCTCGGCAGCCGTCCGGCCGCTGCCGCCACAGACTGTTAGAGTCCCATGCACACCACGACTGGCCAGCCGCACCGACGCGGGGCCGCCTGACCGTCCCGGAGGACCTCGTGCTCACCGCGTTCGCCCGAGCCTTCCGCACGCCCGATCTGCGCAAGAAGATCCTCTTCACGATGGGGATCATGGCGCTTTTCCGCCTCGGATCGGTGATCCCCACCCCGGGCGTCGACTACCAGGCCGTCCAGAACTGCATCGACACTGCCGGCAACAACGGCCTGTACTCCCTGATCAACCTGTTCAGCGGGGGCGCCCTGCTGCAGCTGTCAATCTTTGCGCTGGGCATCATGCCCTACATCACGGCCAGCATCATCGTGCAGCTGCTGACCGTCGTGATCCCACGCTTCGAGGCCCTCAAGAAGGAGGGCCAGGCGGGCACTGCGAAGCTCACGCAGTACACCCGCTACCTCACCATCGGGCTGGCGATCCTGCAGTCCACCGGCCTGATCGCCCTGGCCCGCCAGCCGGGCCAGCTGTTCACCGGCTGCACGAACGCCATCATCTACGCCGACATCAGCCTGTTCGGCATCATCTTGATGGTGCTCGTCATGACCTCGGGCACCAGCGTGATCATGTGGCTCGGCGAGCTCATCACCGACCGTGGCATCGGCAACGGGATGTCGCTGCTGATCTTCACCTCGATCGCCGCCGGCTTCCCCACCTCGCTGTGGCAGATCCGGATCCAGCAGGGCTGGCCGCTGTTCCTCTTCGTCGTCGGTGCCGGGCTGGTCGTCGTCGCGCTGGTGGTCTTCGTCGAGCAGGCTCAGCGCCGCATCCCTGTGCAGTACGCCAAGCGGATGGTCGGCCGGCGGATGTACGGCGGCTCGTCGACGTACATCCCGCTGAAGGTCAACCAGGCCGGCATCATCCCGGTCATCTTCGCCTCGAGCCTGCTCTACCTCCCGGCGCTGTCGACGCAGTTCGACCCGGACGGCACCAGCCCGATCACGAGCTTCATCGCCAAGTACCTCGTCAGTGGAGCCCATCCGCTCTACATGGCGCTCTACTTCGCCATGATCGTGTTCTTCACCTACTTCTACGTCTCGATCACGTTCAACCCGACTGAGGTCGCAGACAACATGAAGAAGTACGGCGGCTTCATTCCCGGGATCCGGGCAGGCAAGCCGACCGAGGAGTACCTCCAGTACGTCCTATCCCGCATCACGCTGCCAGGTGCTCT
>JBBRVU010000121.1:0-12681 GCA_038246575.1 Actinomycetes bacterium
CGACGTCGGGCAGCCAACTGGGCAAGCCGTCACCGATCAGTGCGAAGCGTTCCTTCGAGGCTGAGACTTCCCCTGTGGCTGTGGGGCGGTCGCCCGCCCAGTAGCCCCACGGTGCCAGCTCTTCTCTTTGTGCACTGGTCATGGTTCGTCCCTTCTGTGCGGCAGGATGCCTGGCGCCCCGACCGTCGTCGCTCGACTTGTCTCAACACTGCCGGCCGCCGACCTACCGCACAGGAGCTGTGCCCGGCGAAGTCTCGACGCCTCTGATTGCTGACGGGCGGCAACGGGCGTCCGGCGCAGGCATGGCAGGGCGTCATGTACATGGGCCCATCGCCCGCTTCTTGCCGGGCACAGGCAGGAGCAGAGCCCCATCCTTGTCTGGTCGTCGACGCTGCAGCCGAGGAAGCAGTCGCGCCATGCTGGGACCCACCGAGAAGGGAACGTAGATGCAGACGCCGTTCGGTGCCGAATGCGCCTTCCGGCACAAGAGGCACGTGCGGGTTGAGACCGACGTGGTCGGTCACGACGTACCACGTCCGGTCGGGAGATGTCCGGTTGAGCGCCGATAGCGCTACTCGCTACCCAGACACCGTTGCCCCTCGCAGCGGCAGCATCGTGGTGGGGCACGACTCGTCTACCTCGGCTGAGGTCGCCCTGACAACTGCCTTGGAGCTCGCCGACCGACTACTAGTGCCGGTCGTCATCGTTCGGATTTGGTCTTTCGACATCGCCCGACGCCCGGCCAGCTGGGAGCAGGGGTACGAACCGTCGTTCGACGAGATGTCTGAAGTCGTTCACGATGAGCTCGTGAACGATGTGTGGGCGAGCATCAAGGTCTTCCCCGCAGTTGACGTCACCTGTCGCGCTGTCCATTCTGGCGCGGGCAAGGGCCTCATCGACGCTTCGCGAGGCGTTCGGATGCTCGTAGTCGGCGCCAGCGGCCACAGCCCGCACGGTGGGTCGGCCCTCGGATCTGTCAGCGACCAGTGCGTGCGCGGCGCCTCCTGCCCGGTCCTGATCGTGCGTCCACACGCGTAGGCTGCTGCCCGGTGCGGGTGTCATCCTGACGCTGGCAAGTCGCGCTGGGGCCAGCCCAAGATCTTGGCGCCGAGTACGGCTGCGTGCACCGTGAATCGGTCCGCTGCCGAGGTGGGGTCGTACCCGGTGAGCGTGCGGACACGCTCAAGTCGATACGTCACCGCCCGAACCGACAGGTGCAGTCGCAGCGCCGCCTCCGTCGCGACCCCGCCGGCCTCGAAGTACGCACTCAAGGTGTTCAGCAACGGATCCGGGCCGTCACGGGCCAGCCTCAGTGGACCGAGCACGGTGTGGACGAGATCCACGACGGCGGGCTGGTCTCGAACCAGGACACGGTAGATGAGCAGGTCGCTCGCGTGAGTGACCGGTGCCTCCAGGCTCAGCGTCCGCGCCATGGTGAGTGCCTCTCGCGCCTCCTCGTACGAGCGAGCGATCCCGTACGCACCGGGGTAGGGCCGCCCGACAGTCACCCGCCACGGCCCTCCGCCCTGGAGGCGCCGGAGCTCGGCCTCGATCAGGACACCGATGTCGTCCTTCACCGGTTCACGCGATGCTGGTTGTCCGGGGGCGCCACGCCCAGCGGGCGCCACGACGACCAGGAGGCCGTCCTTGGTGGCGACGAGCACATCACGATCGCCGACCCAGTCGAGAATGCGTCGCTCCAAGGAGCTGCTGGCGGCTTCGACATCTGGCAGATGTTGCTCGGTCGCGGCGAGAATCACCTGGTGGGAGCGTGTCAGGTCCAGCCCGAACGGCTCGGACCGCTCCACCAGCTTGCCCAGATTGGAGTCGCCGCGAAGCAGGTCATCGATCAACTCACGACGGCGGGCCTCTTCGCTCCGCACCATGCGTCGTCCCGCTTCCGCGTAGCCTTCAGCGAGCGTCGCGACGGCATCATCGATCACGTGCAAAACCGCCTCAGCCGCGGCTCGGACCGCATCCCGGTCACGCGTGCGGACTCCCACCGGCAACGCAGCCCAGAGCCGCCAGGCAGCGGACAGATACAGGTCGATCAAGGCGCCAGCGGAAACCCCCTGTTCAGCGGCCCGGATCCCTAGCGCGCCGATCGCTTCGAGCTCCGGTCCCAGCGGACGTCGACCGTTGACTGCGGCATCAGCGAGCATGGGCAGGTAGTCACCCAACAGGTCGACCGGGACGTGGCCGGAGTCCTTGCTCGCCGCCGCTGCCACCACGGCGAGCCAATTGTCCGGCTCGTGGGCCTCCCTCTGTGCCCTTCGGCCACGTGGCTGGCCCGAACCGCCCCCTGCGCTCATGCCAGCCCCGGCTTCTTGGCGTGATCGGCTCGCACCCTGGGCTCCTTCGAATCCCGCCGCACTCGTTCGGCGATGTCACATCTCGAGTCACTCGAAGCAGTCCCGCGGAGAACGTCAAGCTCGAGCATGGCCTTGATCCTCCAAGATGAGCCCCACAAGGCGCGACTGGTTCAGGCTAGTCCTCGGCCGACCCTGGACATGAAGGAGATATGTCGCCATCGGCATGCGGTTGGGAGTGCGGCGAAATCCCACCGTCGGAGGAACCGGCGTAGCCGCTGCGGGCCCGGACGCGTCGCGAGGAACGCCCTCGCCGGCCTCGGAGTCTCACGATGACCACGGAGCACTGCGGATCGATGAGCCACTGGGCTGCAACGGACCCGAGTAGCCGTCCGAGACCACCCGTTTGGCCATGAGTTCCGATGACGAGCATGGCGGCGTCAAGCGCCTCGGCCCGGACGACCGGCAGTGTGTGCCCGCGGACCACGCGGCGCCTGACCTCTACGTCGGGATTCACGGCGCTCCATGTTTCGACCAGCGCGTCGAGCTGTCGCCGCTTCCTGACTTCCCGACTAGTTGGTTCCCCCCCGAACATGTCCCGCTCGCCCCGACCCGATGGTGCCCAGGCATGCACCACCGTGAGGCCGATCCGCCGGCGACGTGCCGAGGCGAACCCGATCCGCAGAAGGTCGCTCGAGTTCGTCGGGTCGTCCACCGCCACCACGACTCGCGCGGAGGAAGGCCCACGACGCGGACGGACCGCGAGGCGGACCACGACGACGGGATAGTCACCCCGACGTGCCAGATACTGACCGGGCGCGCGCCCGATAGCCGCCGCCAGGCGCGGCCGGCTGCCGTGTCCGAGCACGATCACGACGGCATCGCCACACGCCCGACTGAGCTCCGGCCCCGGTGACCCCGGCACGATGCGAGTCTCGAGATCAAGTCCCGGAACGACAATGCGGGCGCGTCGAGCCGCCCTCTCGGCGACGCCGTCCGCCGCCGCAATCGCACCGGGATCGCCGACCGCGACATTCGCCCCGCAGATCGGATCGACGGCCAGCGGCCAACTGAAGACGTGGACGATGCGCAGCACGGTCTGTCGCGCGGCGGCTTCGGCCGCTGCCCAGTCGAGCGCATCCCAGTTGTCGCTTCGCCCGCTGACTGCCACCGCGACGGGCCGGAGCGGGACTGAATCATCCAACCGCTGTGTCGCTGACCCGCCCGTCCACGTCGGTACCCGTCGGATGTCGCGCCGATGCCGCTCCGTCGACCACACCTGTCCACCCCACGCCGGCGGCCATGGCCGCTGCTCCCATGATTCGTTCACTGCCTGCCGCTGGGCCCACCACGTCGCGAGTGCCCCCGCCGTCGACTGCGAAGGATGAAGCCATCGATCAACAGGGCCGCGATCACCACCGCGATCCCCAGCACGGGCCGTCCAGTCAGAACGAGGAACGCTGCCAGCAAGGACGTCACCAGCCACGCGACCACGCCGAGCGTCAATCGCAGGAGGCGCGACGAACGCGGACGCTTGAGGGACTGCTCCCGCTCCGCCAGCAGGGCATCGACCTCGCCGACGGACATCGACCTCACTGCCAGTCGGCTTGACGACGACGGAGCCGGCCACGCTGGCCACAGGTGCGAGCTCAGATGGTCCAGCATCGCGTCAGTCGAACGGAAACCACGACTGCATTGCGGGCAGCGGGCTGCCTCCCGCACCGCCTGGCCGGCCCGGGTGGGCGCCCGGACCGTGGCCATCTTGGTTGTGGTCCGCCGACTACTGCTGCCCGACGTGCCGACGAGAAAGGCAAGGACGTTGGCGTCGATACCGCAGCGACGGAGGAGGGGCTTGTCCCGGGCCAGGTCAATCTCAGGCGGCAGCAATCGCGCCGCAACCTCCGCAGTGCTGTCGTTGCCACGCGAACGCAGGATCTGCACGAGTTGTTGACGGTCGACTCGCATGTCCGCTCTCCTCTCCTAGGAAGCAGGTGCTGTGGATGCCTGCTCGGAAGTCCAGCTGCTCCCAGCCTGTCGCTGCCGCGTACGCAGTACCGGAGCTGACCCCGGCGAACTTTGAGCGGCCTCGGTTGCTGGTGCTCGGCAACCAGTAGGCAACGCTGCCGGTGTGGGCCACCGAGCAGAACGCCGGTGCCACTTCCGAAGCGGCGGGAGACGACCTTGCCGGGCGCGAGCAACAAGCCGCGCCACTAGTTGTCCGGCAGCACCCCCTGGTTGCGCGGGCCCGCGCCGACAAGCATCGGAGCCACGCAGCGCCTGATCGCGCATCGAACGAGACCCGGAGGGCCGAGACCGTGTTCACTCAGACCGTGAGTGTCGCCAGCCCGCGCAGCACCGCCTTGCCCACCGCCCAGCGGAGGCGGTACCGCCAGGAGCTGAAGGAGCTACACCGGCTGCACAGGACACACCTGAGTCGGCTTCGTAGCGAGATCGGACTCGGCTCCGATGCCGATGATGAGCTCATCGCGCTCAGCCAGTCGTCTTCCCAGCAACGGCTCCTCGAGGAGATCGAGGAAGCGCTGCGACGGCTGGACGACGGCAAATTCGGGCTGTGCCAGGACTGCGGGCGCAAGATCAGCGCCGGCCGCCTGGAGATCATCCCGTACGCCCGGCGCTGTCCGGAGTGCCAGCGAACAGCGGTCGCCTGAGGCGCCACCGACGCTCGTCAGAGCCACGCCGACCCCGCCCGGATTCGCTGCGCACAGAGGTGCCGCCGCGACAAGGTCCAGCCCATGATCCCTGGAGTTTCCGTGTCATACCTCGACCTCGACTCTCATCTTGGCTCTTGCCCGTCCACGTCGGCCCCGATCTGGACGGGGCAACGCCGACGCGCGCTAGCCGCCAGGCAGCAGGCCGATCGCGTCCTCAGCACCGACCTGGCAGGATGAGCCGTGCGATGGACCCGCCGAACCCCGGCAACGCATGTCGCCATCGACCTTGGCACCGCCCGGACCCGCGTCCTGGTCCACGGGCGCGGACTCGTCCTCGACGAGCCGACCCTGGTCGCCCGCGGTCCGCACCCCGAGGGCGTCCTGCAGGTCGGGGATCGCGCCTGGAGCGTCGCCGCCAGGCGCGGGGCGCACAGCCGCTGGCCGGTGCGGCGCGGCGTCGTTGTCGACGCCGTCTCCGCCGTGCACCTGCTTCGCGGCCTGCTTGGCCGCGCCAAGGTCCTCGACCCGGAGGTGGTCGTCGTCGCAGTTCCGTCGACCTTGTCACTTCGTGACAGGTCGGTGCTGCGGGCCGTCCTGGCATCCGGCGCCCATACGACCGCGATCACCCGTCCGTCTGAGCTGGCGACAGCGCTGGGCGCCAACCTCGACGTGTCCGACGTGGCGACCCAGATCATGTTCGACATCGGGGCAGGTGGCACGGAGGTCTCAGCCACCGGTGCCGGCCGCGTTCTCGCGGCCACCCGAGTCGAGGTCAACGCGGGCGACCTCGAGCACCTCGAACGGCACGACGGGAATCACCCGGACAATGAGGGAATGACGGCCGGTGAACGCCCGAGGCTCGACGAGGCCGAGACGTCTTCTGTCGACGCACTCACCATTGGGCTGCACGAGGTGTTCAACCAGCTGCCCGAAGGCCTGGCCGCCGACCTTGCGGCCCGTCCCATCCTGCTCTCGGGCGGTGGCGCTCTTCGCGCGGGACTCGCCTCTACCCTGTCAGCACGCTGGGGAGGCACCCCGGTGACGCTCGTGGCACGACCCCGCGATGCGGTGATCGTCGGTCTGGGATCGATGCTGGAGCAACTTGTCGACTTGGACCAAAGAAGCCCTGACCTGCTCACTGCCACGAACACCGCGCTGGCGCCGACCCGATCGGACACCTGTTCGACCTGACCCTGACGCGCGAACGAGCAGACGTGCCAACAATGAACGGTTCAGTGGGTGGCCCCTCATGCCTTAGCTCCGCTTGGCTACCGTCAGCAGCACCGCGGAGTCCTCGACTGCCTCGAGGGCGTGCCTGGAGTCGGGGATCGTCATCAGGTCACCGGGTGACCCGTTCCACCTGTTGTCACCCGCAACAAGCGTGACTCGACCGTGCAGGATCTGGACGGTTGCGTCGCCGGGGTTCTCGTGCTCGTCCAGGTTCGAGCCGGCACGGAGTGCGATCAAGGTCTGGCGGAGGACGTGCTCGTGACCTCCGTAGACGGTGTGGGCGCTGCGACCACTGGAGGCGGTCGATGCCGTCTCCAGGTGATGTCGAACCAGTGCCGTCAGTGACTCTTTCTGCATGAGTTCTCCTCGTTTCGGGCTTCGCGTCGGTGGCTATCGAGTGTTTTGACATGGATGTCGAGGTCGTCGAGCAGGCGCGTACTCACACACGTCAGCCGACCCGGTCCCAGCCGCGTCGTGGCCGGTGGCTGCCCAGCTGAGTGTCGTCGCGGCTGCGATAGACGATGTACGGGCGAGTGAGGTAGCCGACCGGGGCGCTGAACACGTGCACGAGCCGGGTGAACGGCCAGAGCGCGAAGAGGCCGAAGGCGACCAGCGCGTGCAGCTGGAAGCCGAGTGGCGCGTCGGCCATCAGGCTGGCGTCGGGCTGGAAGGCGAGGAAGGAGCGGTACCAGACGGAGACTCCTTCGCGGTAGTTGTACTCGTTGCCGAGGGTCAGGATCGAGCCGGCGATGGTGTTCCACATGCCCAGGACGATCGTCACAGCAAGAAACGCGTACATCACCTTGTCCATGACCGTGGTCGCGGAGAAGACGGGACCGACGGTTCGGCGGCGGTAGATGAGGATCGCCATCCCGACCACCGTCGCGACGCCTGCAAGCAGGCCTCCCGTCACTGCCACCACGTGGTACGTCTGCTCGCTGATTCCGACCGCGTCCGTCCACGACTGCGGCACCAGGAGTCCGATGACGTGGCCACCGACGACGCCGAGCATGCCGAAGTGGAAGAGAGGGCTGCCGATGCGCAACATCCGGTTCTCGTAGAGCTGGGACGAGCGCGTGGTCCAGCCGAACTTGTCGTAGCGATAGCGCCAGAAGTGACCGACCACGAGCGTCGTCAGGCAGAGGTAGGGCACGATCACCCAGAGGAAGGCGTCCATCATCGGGCGCCCGGAAACGAGGGCATGGGCAGCAGGGTCGGCTCGGGCGCGGCACCGGTGGCCGAGCCGGGGCTGAACTGGGGGTTGGCGAAGGGCGCGAGCCCGACCTCCTCCTCCGGGGGGCCTTCGGCGGCCAGACGGCGCACGGCGTCGCGTTCGTCGCCGCGTAGCGGCGGGAGCGTCGCCGTGACTGCGTCGATCAGGCCCGCCCAGGGCGACTGCATGTCCCGCAGGGAGAGCCGGAGCAGTTCCAGTCCGGCGCGGTGGTCGAGCATGAGTTCGCGGCCGAGGTCGCGGTCGATCGTGGCCGCGAACTCGAGCACGACGCACAGGTGGTCGGGCAGCTCCCCGTCGTCGAGCACGAACCCGGCCCGCAGGTAGGTCTGCTTGAACCGCAGCAAGGCCATCCCCCGCTTGCGGGTGTCGCCGTGGGCGAAGTAGGTCAGAAAGAGGTTGCAGCGGCGCCGGTTGTCGAACGTCTCGACGTAGTCGGCCTGGAGCTCCGGCAGCGGCGTGGACCCGAGGTGGTCCAGGAAGTCCCGGATCGAGTCCCCGATCGTGACCGGGAGCTTCTGGGAGACCGACCGGACGAGCTCGGCCCGGGTGAGCGTCTGCTCGTCGGGGTAGTCGAGGAGCAGCGAGACCGCCTGCCATGCGATGGTCAGCTGTTCGGGCGGCAGCGTCGGCTTGCGGCGGCGGCCGTTCACGAGTCTGGTCCTGCCGGTGGGAACAGCCCGGGCGGGGACCCCTTGCCGTCCCAGTTGAGCAGGTTCACCCGGGCACCCTTGTTCTCTGGCCCGGAGAGCGAGTCGGAGGTCTGCCGGTCCCGCAGCATCTGGAAGTTCTCGACCGCGATCGGGGTCGGTGTGCCGGAACCCTCGCCGAAGAGGTCCTGCTGTCCGCCGCCGTACTCCGAGACCGAGCACTCGGTGGACAGCTCCTCCAGGGAGTGCGCCTGTTCGAGGTGGGCGGGCGGGATGACGTATCGCTCGTCATACTTCGCGATCGCCAGGAGGCGGTACATGTCGTACATCTCCTCCTCGCTCATCCCGACCGCGGCCGGGATGGAGCCATCGGGGTCGCGACCCATGTTGATGTCACGCATGTAGCAGCGCATGGCGGCCAGCTTCTTGAGGACTGCGTCCACCGGCGCCAGCTCGCCGGCGGTGAACAGCTCGGCCAGGTACTCGACAGGGATCCGCAGCGCGTCGATGGCGGCGAACAGGTTGCCCTTGTCCTCGGCGTCCTCTCCGGTCTCCTGGACGACGTCGACCACGGGCGAGAGCGGTGGGATGTACCAGACCATGGGCATGGTGCGGTACTCCGGGTGCAACGGCAGCGCGACCTTGAAGGTGTTGATTAGTGCGTAGATCGGCGACCGCTGGGCGGCGTCGATCCAGTCGCGGGCGATGCCTGCCGCCTCCGCCTCGCGGATGACGTCGGGGTCGAACGGGTCGAGGAATACGTCGCGCTGGGCCTCGTAGAGCCCGTGCTCGTCCTCGGTGGAGGCCGCCTCGAGCACCTTGTCGGCGTCGTACAGCATCAGGCCGATGTAGCGCAGCCGACCCACGCATGTCTCGGCGCAGACCGTGGGCAGGCCGACCTCGATGCGCGGGAAGCAGAACGTGCACTTCTCGGCCTTGCCCGTGCGGTGGTTGAAGTAGATCTTCTTGTACGGGCAGCCCGAGACGCACTTGCGCCAGCCCCGACACTGGTCCTGGTCGACGAGGACGATGCCGTCCTCCTCGCGCTTGTAGATCGCGCCGCTGGGGCAGGAGGCTGCGCACGACGGGTTCAAACAGTGCTCGCAGATCCGCGGCAGGTAGAACATGAAGGTCTGCTCGAACTCGAACTTCACCTTCTCGGCGATCTTCGCGAGCATCGGGTCGCGGTGCGCGGTCTCGGTGGAGCCGCCGAGGTCGTCGTCCCAGTTGGCCGACCACTCGATCTTCATGTTCTTGCCGCTGATCAGCGACTTCGGCCGCGCGACCGGCGTGTGTTCCTGTGCAGGTGCGTCAGTGAGCGTCGCGTAGTCGTAGGTCCACGGTTCGTAGTACTCGCCGATCGAAGGCAGCTTGGGGTTGGAGAAGATGGTCATCAGGTTCTTGAGGCGCCCACCGGCCTTGAGCTTAAGACGGGCGCGCTTGTTGAGCTCCCAGCCACCATGCCACTTCTCCTGGTCCTCGTAGGTGCGCGGGTAGCCGAGGCCGGGCCGGGTCTCGACGTTGTTGAACCAGATGTACTCCGTCCCCGAGCGGTTGGTCCACGCCTGCTTGCACGTGACCGAGCAGGTGTGGCACCCGATGCACTTGTCGAGGTTCATCACCATCGCCATCTGCGCCATGACCTTCACGTCAGTACTCCACGTCTTGTGACCGCTTGCGGATGATGGTGACCTCGTCACGCTGGTTGCCAGTGGGACCGAGATAGTTGAAGGCGAAGGTCAGCTGGGCATAGCCGCCGATCAGGTGCGACGGCTTCACGAGCAGGCGGGTCAGCGAGTTGTGGATGCCACCGCGCTTGCCCGACGTCTCGGCGAGCGGTACGTCGATCAGCCGGTCCTGGGCGTGGTACATGTACACCGTTCCTTCGGGCATCCGGTGCGAGACGATGGCCCGAGCCACCACGACGCCGTTGCGGTTGACCGCCTCGATCCAGTCGTTGTCCTTGATGCCGACCTTGACGGCGTCCCGATCGCTCATCCAGATGTTCTGGCCGCCACGCGACAGCGACAGCATGAAGAGGTTGTCCTGGTACTCGGAGTGGATCGACCACTTGTTGTGGGGGGTCAGGTACCGCACGGTCAGCCCCTCGACCTGGCCGGCCGAACCGTCCGAGACCGTGCCGAGAGCCGGCTCCGAGAACAGGGCCGCCATGTTGAGTGGGGGCCGGTAGACCGGCAGCCCCTCACCGAGCTCCGTCATCCAGTCATGGTCGAGGTAGAAGTGCATCCGTCCGGTCAGGGTGTGCCAGGGCTTCCTGCGCTCCACGTTGATGGTGAACGGCGAATAGCGTCGGCCGCCGGTCTCGGAGCCCGACCACTCGGGTGAGGTGATCACCGGCACCGGCGGGCCCTGGGTGTCGGCGAAGGTGATCTGCTTGCCCTCGTGCTCCTCGGCCAGGTCGGCCAGCCGAACGCCTGTGCGCTTCTCAAGGGTCTTGAAGCCCTGGGTGGCGAGGCGACCGTTGGTCGTGCCCGACAGGGCGAGTATCGCCTCACAGACGTGCACGTCACGTTTCAGCGAGGGCCGGCCGTCGGCCACGCCGCCGCGCACGGGGCCGTTCTTTTGCCTGAGGTAGTCGACCTGCTTGCTCAGCTCGAAGGTGACCCCCTTGGTGGTCGCGCCCAGCGTGTCAACCAGCGGTCCGAGCGCGTTCATCTTCTGGGCCACGGCGCCGTAGTCCCGCTCGACCTCGACCAGCTTGGGCATGGTGACGCCGGGGATCGGCTCGCACTCGCCCCTCTTCCAGTCGCGGACGACGCCGTGCGGGTTGGCCATCGCGTCGGGTGTGTCGTGCGTGAGTGGAACGGCCACCACGTCCTTGCGCACACCCAGGTGGGTGGCAGCCAGCTCGCTGAACCTCTCCGCGATCGTCTGCCATGCGTCCCAGTCGGTGCGGGTCTGCCACGGCGGCGCGATCGCGGGGTTGAAGGAGTGCACGAACGGGTGCATGTCGGTGGTGTTGAGGTCGTGCTTCTCGTACCAGGTCGCCGCCGGTAGGACGACGTCGGAGAAGATCGTGGTGCTGGTCTGCCGGAAGTCGATGGTCATCAGCAGGTCGAGCTTGCCCTCGGGTGCCTCGTCTCGCCAGGTCACGTCGACCGGGCGCTGACCCTCGGGTGTCTCGGTCGCCCGCACCGACGAGTCGGTGCCGAGCAGGTGCTTGAGGAAGTACTCGTTGCCCTTGCCGGACGAGCCGAGCAGGTTGGCCCGCCAGATCGACAGGATCCGCGGGTAGTTCTGCGGCGCATCGGGGTCCTCACCTGCGAAGTCCAGCTCGCCCGCCTTGAGCTGCTCGACGACGTACTCCCCCACGGGCTTGCCGGCGGCAGCGGCGTCGTCGCTGAGGTCGAGCGGGTTGCGGTCGAACGTGGGGTAGGACGGCATCCACCCCATCCGGGCACTCTGGGCGATCACGTCGGCCGTGGACTTGCCGGCCAGCTGGCCGGTGCCGGTGGTGGCGGACAGGGTGTCGGCGCCGAACTGGTCGTAGCGGAACTGGTTGGTGTGCAGGTACCAGTAGGCGGTCTGGATCATGTTGCGTGGCGGACGGTTCCAGTCGAGCGCGTTGGCGATCTGCGTGTAGCCCGTGAGCGGCCGTACCTTCTCCTGCCCGACGTAGTGCGCCCAGCCGCCGCCGTTGACGCCCTGGCAACCGGTGAGGTTGGTCAGGGTGAGGAAAGCGCGGTAGATCGTGTCGGAGTGGAACCAGTGGTTGGTGCCTGCCCCCATGACGATCATCGATCGGCCACGTGACTCCTCCGCGTTCGCGGCGAACTCCCGCCCGATGCGGGCCGCGGTCGATGCCGGGACGCCGGTGATCGCTTCCTGCCAGGCGGGTGTGTACGGCGACTCCGCGTCGCCGTAGCCGGCGGGCCACTCCCCCGGCAGCCCGTCACGACCGACGCCGTACTGCGCGAGCAACAGGTCGAAGACAGTCGTGACCAGGTGTCCGTCGACACGGCGGACCGGAACACCACGCGGCAGGTCAGCGGCAGCACCGTCGGGCGTGTCGAAACGCGGCATCCGCACCAGCGCGGTTCCCTCCGCGCTGTCGAGCAGCGAGAGCTGCGGGTCAACGTCGCCGAGCTCGAGGTTCCATCGCCCGACGCCGGCATCGCCGTACCGGTGGCCGAGCGAGCCGTTCGGGACGACCCGGTCACCGGTGCGCGCGTCGATGAGAACGGTCTTGAAGGCGGCGTTCTCCTCTGCGGCGACGGGCGAGGCAAGGTCGGCGGCCGTCAGGAACTTGCCTGCTGTGTAGCCCCCCTCACCCGCGTCGTCGAGCTTCACCAGGTACGGCAGGTCGGTGTAGCTCTTGACGTACTCGGTGAAGTACGGCGTCTGCCGGTCGACGAAGAACTCCTTGAGCACGACGTGCCCCATCGCCATCGCCAGCGCGGCGTCGGTGCCTGGTCGGGCGGGCAGCCACTCGTCGGCGAACTTCACGTTGTCGGCGTAGTCGGGCGCGACCGCGATGACCTTCTGGCCGCGGTAGCGCGCCTCCGTCATCCAGTGCGCATCGGGCGTGCGGGTGACCGGGAGGTTGGAGCCCCACATGATCAGGTAGC